>JBEQAC010000051.1:0-15869 GCA_041640535.1 Bacillaceae bacterium | reverse complement strand
AAGTGAGTCCCTCTAATTATAGTTAATTCGTTTAAAAAACTACAATCTTTTAGAAAACAGCCTTACTTTTTAATTTTTATTTTTTCGCTCTATGCTCTTCATTTAATTGTTTAATCTCTTGAATTAAGTCCTTCATGCCCTCTTTTGCATCTGGATAGGTTTCATTCCAGTGCTTCGCAAGAGGTGGCATTGATTTGGCAATATGTGAATATAACGCCCACATTTTTACCTTTTCCGTTAATTCTGGTGAACTTTCCCCAACCATTAACTCTGTATATTTTTCTACTAATCCGTTAAATTGGTCTTGTAGCTTTTGATTCAATTTTACACTTCCTTTTCCTATGACTTATTTATTTTTTAGTAAAGGACATGTATTACATTTTGCCTCTGCAGCATTGGTTTTATAATATAAACAGCAAGTTGAACGAACACGAACTTCTTGTTCAATTTGTGGGTTGTATACTTTTTTATGATAAAATCTTCCTAAAGGGTTTTTGTCATAAGGCCCAAATAATTCACCTTCTGCCTTTGTCACGACATAATCAAAATCCTCTTGGATTCTCTCTCTTATTTCTTCTAATTCAGGATCATCTAATAATCTTTCATAGAACCAAAAAATATAAATCGCGATATTTTCCCATATTGTATGCTTTGAGAGCTTTGTCACCGTTGCTAATTGATTCACAATTAGGAAGATATTTTCTTTGAAGATTGCCTTGATTGCATCGTCACGCCATGTTGCTCGGTTTTCGGCTGGTGCACTAAGAACCTCTAAGTTGGTAAATATAAAGGTTGGCAACCATACCTCACCATCTCCACTTACATCTAATGAAACATTGGTAACCGATGTATCAAGCTTTTTATCTAACACACTCATTGCATACAAAGAGAGTGCTGCAAAAAATCCATATCGCTTAGAAAACATCGAGCCAGCCACTAAAAGGTCAGGGGCACTCATTTTCTTTTCAATGGTTGTTAAGAAAGAGGTTAAATGTTCAGATACTAGAAGATGTTGCAGAGATAATATCTCACTACATTCCGTTGTCTGTTTATTTCCTAGTCGAAATTGCTCAAGTTGTTTTAGTTCCTCTTCCACTAATCGAGTTAACATATTAAATTCCTACCTTTTTCAAAATACAACGACCTTTTCCATGAGGAATACATAATGGTGTACCAAAAAGTGGATCGATGGTTACTTCACAATTCATATCAAACACGTTTTTCACAAGGTCACAATTAATCACTTGTTCTGGCTTCCCTTCAGCATACACCTTTTTATCCTTGATTGCGACAATATGATGTGCGTAACGACAGGCAAGGTTTAGATCATGAAGAACCATTACGATTGTACGCTTTTCCGTTTCGTTTAGTTCGAATAATAAATCAAGAATTTCAATTTGATGGGTCATATCTAAATAAGTGGTTGGTTCGTCTAGTAAAATAATATCGGTTTGTTGAGCTAATGTCATGGCAATCCAAGCTCGTTGACGTTGACCACCCGAAAGAGAATCGACTGGTCTTTCAGATAGTTCCTCCATTCCAGTTGCTTCAAGAGCACGATTCACCATTCTCTCATCTTCATCCGTCCACTGTTTAAACCAGTTTTGATATGGATACCGTCCTTGTTTAACAAGCTGTAGAACCGTTAAGCCTTCAGGTGCCACAGGACCTTGAGGAAGGATTGCTAATTTTTTTGCGACATCCTTAGTTGGAAGCTTTGCGATTGCACCGCCTTCAAGTAAGACTGATCCCTGTTGTGGCTTTAGTAAGCGTGCCATTGAACGTAGTAACGTGGATTTTCCACACCCGTTACCACCAATAAACACGGTGATTTCTCCCTTTGGAATCTTAAGGTTTAAATCCTCTATTATTAAGGCTTCACCATATGATAATGATAATTCTTTTGTTTCTAAGGCGTGCATAAAATTAGCTCCTTTCCTAACAATCTATATATTACGACTTTTATATAGTAAATAAATAAAGTACGGTGCACCAATGGCTGCAGTAAATACTCCTGCTGGAATTTGAAGAGGGGAGAATGCAGTCCTCCCAATCAAATCGGCAGTCATCACGAGAATCCCTCCAATTAAGGCAGAGGTTGGTAAGAGTGCACCAAAGGAAGAGCCAACAAGTTTCCTTGCGATATGTGGAGCCATTAGTCCAACAAAGCCAATGCCACCAGCAAATGCAACCGCGCTTCCAGTCAACGCTGTACTCACTAATAATAGAAGAAGACGTTGTTTTTGAACAGCACTTCCTACCCCTGTTGCTACCTCGTCTCCAAGCTCCTGAACATTTAAATTCCTCGCCAGTATAAGGCAAAGTACGCTTAAAACAATGACAATTGGACTTAATATTGAAACATTTTGCCAGGTTGAACCATAAACGGACCCAGTGATCCATATATTCGCTTGACTTGCCCTATAAATGGGGCCCATGACCATAAAAACAGTGGTTAAAGCCTGAGCTAATGCAGAAATTCCTATTCCTATTAGCACTAATCTTATAGGTGAAACACCGTTTTTCCAGGCTAATAAATAGACTAAAACAGCTGTAATCGTTGCCCCAATAAACGCAGCTAAAGGCATCCACTGTATACTTACTGTTAACGCATTATTTTTATCACTAAATATCGCTAAAAATGCAACAACTGCAACTGAAGCTCCTCCAGTTAATCCTATTATTTCAGGAGATGCGAGAGGATTCCGGATAATTCCTTGTAAGATTCCACCCGCAATGGCTAAGCTGATTCCTACTAATAAAGCGATTAAAATTCTTGGTAATCGAAAAGATTTAACTACCAGGTTTTCCATATCGGTTCCAACGCCAAACATGGCCTTGAGAACTGATATTGGTCCAATGACCATGTCCCCCATCCCAGTGCTTATTAAGAAAATGGAAATGGTTAGTAAGATTAAAATAGAAACAATAAAGGCTGCTTTCTTATCAATAAGAAAAGAGAATGTCCCTTTTTTCCCTAATCGGATTGGAGAGTATTTACTCATTACTTATGAAACCCCTTTCGAGCAATATAGATGAAGAAAGGTGTTCCAATTAATGCAGTCATGACACCTACGGGAACCTCTTCTGGCATGACAATATATCTTGCTCCAATATCTGCTAGCAGCAAGAGAATTCCACCTAGGATAGCACTATATGGAATGACCCAACGATGATCAATTCCAACAAGAAACCTTGCTAAGTGAGGAACGACGATTCCAATAAAACCAATAGGTCCAGCAATCGCAACAGAGCCACCAGCTAGTAAAATAATCACAATAGCGGCAAAAAGTTTCACTGTGCCTGTACGCTGACCAAGTCCTTTTGCTACGTCTTCTCCCATCGTTAATAGATTGATTTTCTTCGCCATTAGCAAAGAAATAACCCAGGCGATTGATAAATAAGGTAATACACTCGTAAGCAATTCAAGCTTACGACCTTGAACAGATCCGGCTAACCAAAATAACACTTGATCAAGCGCCATTTCATCAATGACGAGAAGGCCTTGTGTAAAAGATGAAAATAGTGCAGCCATTGCTGCTCCTGCCAAGGTAAGCTTCATTGGGGTTAAACCATTACGTCCTAATGCCCCAATAAAATAAACAGTAAATGCAGCGACTGCCGCACCTAAAAAAGCAATCCAAGTAAATGCTTGTAGATTTGAGATTGAAAAGAATGAAACAGAAACAACAATAAAGAAGCCCGCCCCTGCATTAATTCCAAAAATTCCTGGAGAAGCTAAAGGATTCTTGGTTAAAGCCTGCATGAGCGTACCTGCAATTGCAAGGCTAGCACCCACCGCTGCTGCAATTAATGCTCTAGGCATTCTTACAGTCTGAATAATGATATGCTCGTTAGAACCATCAAATTTTAGAAAGGAATCGATTGCCATACGCCATGTAGTATTTGTATATCCATAAACAATACTGAGGCAAATACAAGTCAAAAACATTACACTTCCTAGACATAGTCCAAGCATTCTATGGGTATTCGTTGATAACATCATTTTCTAAAAGCTCCTTAATCACTTACACTGTGCAATTCTCCTAGAATCTATCTTAAGTAGATTTACTATTTTTATAGAAGTTTATCATATAAAAATTCGAACCTTTATGATAATTCTCACTCATATACAGTCTATTTCAAGTGATAATGGTTGTCAATGAGTTTGAAAATCATTTTCATTTTTCTATTGACAGATGGACAGAATCCTTTTATCATCGTAGTTGTAAATGAAAATCATTATCACATACATAGTGAGACTGGAGGAAATACAATGGTTGGTACACAATCAAAAAACAAATTTATGCTTGCATTATTTTCTTTAATGGCAGCATTCGCACTAATTTTAGCTGGTTGCGGTAAAGAAGAAGCAAAAGAGGAAGCTCCTGCTACTGGGGCGGAAGCAGAAACACCTACTGAGAATACTGAAGAAGCTTCTTCCTATGTTGTTGAGCATGCAATGGGTTCAACTGAAATCCCTGCAACACCAGAGAAAATCGTTATTTTAACAAATGAAGGAACTGAAGCTCTATTAGCAATGGGTGTAAAACCTGTAGGTGCTGTTAAATCTTGGACAGGTGAGCCATGGTATGCACATATAGCTGATCAAATGGAAGGTGTAGAAGTAGTTGGAACTGAAAGTGAACTTAATTTAGAAGCAATTGCTGCACTACAACCTGATTTAATTATTGGTAATAAAATGAGGCAAGAAGCGGTTTATGAACAATTAAAAGCAATCGCCCCAACTGTATTTGCTGAAACATTACGTGGTGACTGGAAGGTTAACTTTGAGCTATATTCAAAAGCAATAAATAAAGAAGAAAAAGGGAAAGAAGTTCTAGCGGCATTTGATTCTCGAATTAATGAACTTAGTGAAAAGGCAGATTTAGATAAAGAAATCTCTGTTGTACGTTTCATGGGTGACCATACTCGTATTTACTACACAGATACTTTTTCTGGTGTGATTTTTGAACAAATTGGCTTAAAGCGTCCTGAGCAATTAGAAGAGTTTTTCGCTGATAATCCTGAGGATATGTTTATGAGAAAAGCAGGAAAAGAACAAATTCCACAAATGGATGGAGATATTATCTTCTATTTCACATATGAGCCTGGTGATGGCGCGGCTACAGCAAATGAAGAAGAAATGCTAAATGATCCACTATGGCAAAACTTAGAGGCGGTAAAAGCTGGCCAGGTGTATAAAGTTGACGATGCCATTTGGAATACAGCTGGTGGCGTCCTTGCAGCTAACCTAATGTTAGATGATTTAGAGAACTATATTACTGAGTAATGAATCAAGCGAGCTAATCGATTTAGATTAACTCGCTTTTTTTATTTGTTTATTTTTCTTAAACGCTCAAGAACAACCTGGGCATTATATCCGTCTGTGAAATTATATAGCTCTGCTCTTTCGTTATTAAGGGCTTTTTCTATGTTTAATAATAAGGAGGATCCTTCTACTGTGGCCTCAATTGGCTCTATCGCTGATCCTACCTTTCCACCTTCAAGGACGGACCAATTTACTAATGATAAAGTTCCATCTGCACCATAAGCTGTATAAGCGATTCTTTCATCCCCTGCAATATCACTTAAGCCATTTATAATAAAGGGAATTCCCATTTCTTCAAGCTCCAATGATGCAAAGATTCCAATTTCTGACCTTCTGGGATTTTCAGGAAATTCCAACTGACTAGAATTTACCTTTACTGATCCAAAGATTCTCTGGGTAAGCTGGATAAAATGAACACCCACCTCTAGTACAAAGCCACCTTGTTCACGACTGGCAACCCAATCGTTTTGCTGCCAAAACCTTGGCCACTGTGGAAAATGCATCGATAGCTCCACTCTCCGGAGCTCCCCAACATATCCTTCTTTAATAAGCTTTGCAAAGGTATTTGCACCAGGACTATAATTCAACGGAAAATTCATCGCTTGAATAATCCCTTTTTCATTGGCTTTTCTCATCATTTCTTGTGCTTCTTCAATCGAGTTTGCTAAAGGCTTCTCACATAAAATATGAATACCCTTTTCGATTACATCTAATGAGATCTGATGATG
The DNA here is from genome assembly GCA_041640535.1 of Bacillaceae bacterium. Taxonomy (GTDB): domain Bacteria; phylum Bacillota; class Bacilli; order Bacillales; family Bacillaceae_L; genus Litchfieldia. Next base: position 9,809 of record JBEQAC010000051.1, on the reverse strand, counting down.
GTATTTAGGTGGAACACCAATGTAAATTAGATCCAATTCCACTTGTTCTAACAGGTCTTTGTGACTTGTAAATCCTAAAACACCACCTAGCTTTTGAGTGAACTGGTTTACACGCTCTTCTAGATGGTCACAAACCGCTACAACCTCTAATTGCGGATGTTCGGTAAAGGCGTGAATAAGTCGTTCACCAATTGCTCCTAATCCAATGACACCTACCCGAATGATTGTATGTTCTGGCATGCTGCTATTCCTCCAGTTAGAAAAACCCCAATTTCTATTAAACTACCTTTATTTCCATTCCCTAAACAAATTGTTTGATATCGTACACTTTTCCATTTTCAACATTCTCGTCAAACAACAGATTATGAAGGACTCCAGCCACCATTTCAGGAGATCGAAGTAGTCCCTGCTCATTGTAACCGATAAACTGTTCCACATCCGAAAAGTCCTCTTTATCTGACTGTCGAATGGTCGACTGCATATCCGTATCCATGACACCTGGAGAAAAGGAAATCATCGTTACCGGGTTAACATGATCACGTTGCTCCAAACCCACAGATTTCGTAAACATATCAAGACCTGCCTTTGAGCTACAGTAAGAGCTCCAACCAAAGATTGCACGATTTGCTGCTCCTGAGGAAACATTGACGATTAATTTTGTCGTAGAGATAGAGGCAGTGTGGCGGATAAAATATGTACTTAAAATCATCGGTGCAAGTAAATTTACTTGGATATTCATTGATAACTCCTTGGTGCTTGCATTTCCAACTGGTTTAATTGGCTCAATCACACCTGCATTATTAATGAGATAGATTCCTTCAGCATTGGAAAAATCAATCGCGGTAAAGATTTTCTCCATTACTCTCTCGGCTTCTTCAGCCTTTTGGAGATCACATGAAAAATAATATAAATTGACTCCCTTAGTAGCTGCTAGATTTTTCAACTCATTGTTCTGCTTTCTTGAAATACAGAAAATCGTATGATCCTCTGTGAGAAGCTGTTCAGTCAATGCTTTCCCAAGACCTCTGGATGTGCCTGTGATAATAAAATACTTCATTTTCTTTTCAACACCTCTTATTTCATTCTAATCAATTTAATCTCCTTATAAATGGAGGTTAGGAAAACAAATCCATCCGATTCACGGTTTAAGAATTTATATGGAACAAGGTTCACTAGCCCTACCCATAAGTTAAATAAGATAAATAACTCTACTAGCATACTATAAGGTAAATTTGAAATCAAAAGAAGGCTCGCTACCATGATGTTAATGAGCGGCCCTCCTAATGAAATCAGACCTCTTTGCCAATTCGTTATTTCTCCTTCTGATACATTTGTTGAATATCCACCTAAAAAATAGAATAGGTTAAATTGGACATTTGTTTCTAGTAGATTAAAACTGATCAACTTTGGACCTGTTCCAATAACAATGTCAGAGCCCTTCAAATTAAAAAGCTTAGCAATGAAAATATGACCAGTCTCATGAAAAAAATTTGTAATTGGTACAACAACAAGAACTAAAAGACTAATAAAAAGCATTTCCCCATTCCTTTATTTTTATGTAAGAGATTCTAATAATTACATAAATTGTACCAATTGTTACTCTATTACACCAGTTTGAATTAAATCTACTTTTGAGGTTACGTTGATTTTCATATCTTGATATGTTGCTTTCCATTTCGCTGCGTCAAAGTTTCGTTGTGAGGTTGATGCCAAGTATCCAAATCCTACAGGGTCAATATTTTTTTCTTGAAATTTTTTTATCAATTTATCTGATCGTTTTACGATTTCATCTTCCATCCCTTTCACAATGTTAGCAACGATTTTCTCATCCGTCGATCGACCAGAAAATTCACTTAGCACTCCTTGTAAATAAATATGGATGGATACTTCCGGCTTCCCATTTACCTCTTGAACTCGAATATCTCGCTTTGATACAATTCGTTTAATCGATGCATATTCATCTATTTCTTCTATTCGTACTGTATAGGTTCCTTCAATAAAATTTTCAACCATCCCTTTAAAAAAGAACATATCTGTCTCATTAACAATGTCAACCATCTTTTCTTCTTTAAAAAGGGCTATTCCTTTTATTTCCACTTTTTCATTCACCATTTTTACATAGGGTAAAAAAGTATCCATTCCTTTTGTATAAAATCGAAACATAAAAAGATGTAAATTCATCTTTGGTAAATCTCGATGCTTCATATTATGTTCAAATAATGTTGCTAAGTGACGTCCTGTTCCTCGGTTACCTAAACTTCCTTTCATGATTTCAGCAGCTTCTCCATCCACCACTCCTAAATAAACCCCTGAACCAATACTCGCATCCCTCCGAAGAGCATCAGCGTACTCAGTGATCCCTTCTCTTGCCACTTCCTCACCATAAAGGGCCACCGTTAAACCACCAATAACCAATGGATCGGCGGATTGATTTTGTAAGTTATTAATGACTTCTTTCGCTAAAAAAGATTCGCCTTCGAAGATTTCATTTTCGATGCTCTTATCTGCCAAAAATGTAGGCATAACAACCGTTCCCTTAATTTTATCCCCTTTTTCTTTATCAATCCCTATTGCTGAAACGATATTAACATCATCAACAACCTCTTTCGTCACCCTACCGAATGTAAAAGTCAAAATACTAATCACAACAACTGCAAAAATTATAATGAAATTCTTCACTCTTTATTCCTCACTTTATACAGGATAAGTGTTGCGATGAATAAGAATGGGATATAGAGATAAAGAAAGTAGAATCCTACTTGGCTATATATTTCATTGAGCACATTTATCTCTTTTCGATTTGTCAATAGACCAGAGATAATTAATACGAATAATGCAATCGCCCACAACATATACTTTTGTTTCACATTGTAGATCTTTTTTAGCAATCGACTCGCCCCCCATAGGCTTAGGCAAACATTTGGAAGTACAACAAGCATCCATGAAGCAATCCCTATATATTCAAATCGTTCAACAATCGGCATTTGAACAATTTTCCACATGGATAGTGTCGCCCATATTGTCTTTTCTAACTGTCCTGGACTAAAAAAAATTAATGCTGTGACTCCCATCACCAAATAAACAAGTGTCGTATACATGACACCAAAATGAGCCCACTTATGTGATTTCTCTGGATTTTTAATAAAAGGATAAAAAACCAAGATTATCTCAAATCCAATAATACTTAATGTCATATCCTTCGTAGCCAATGCCATATCTTTTATGGAATGATCGAAAATCGGCAGGAGATTCCTAAAGCTAGAAAACTCAAGTGGAAATGCAGCTGAAAACCATAAATATAATGGCAAAACAATACTAAAAAAACAAATACCTACCACCACACGAAATCCTCCGCTAATGATATAAACCGCAAGGCCTAAAAAATAAAAACTAAAGACCCATATGTTTAACTCTGGAAACATCCACACTTGGAGAACCTCCAAATATGTCCGAAGAACAAGGATCGTCTGTACAATAAGATAGACAATAAAGAGATTACTTAAAAAATTTCCTATCAACTTCCCAAATATATTCTGATGGATGTTGATAATATCGCCGTCCGTTTTTTTTAACATCATATACATGATAAATAAAAGGAAATGAACACAAAGGGCTGCCAAAATGATCGCAATCCAACTATCATGCCCTGCTGATTTCGCAATAATCCGTTGAAATCCTAGGACGCCGACCCCAATTTGGTTTGTACTAATGACAAATAAAGCTAAATAGGGAGAGATTTTAAATCGATCGTTAACCATAAACCAAACAGCTCCTTACAAAATTCCACTATTCATCAATGTCTTTTTTTTCCTGTGCATCCTTTGGATTAAAACGTTGGCGATTATTCGTTTGTACATACGTTGGTCGCTTGGATAGTTTTGAAAATGGCAGTCTAACAAACGCATCCTTTAAATCATTAATTCGCAATGGATAAATTGGCTCCAAAAAAGGTCTTCCCAACGAAGTCAATCTTAAAAGGTGAGCAAGCATTAACGAAAAACAATAGACAATCCCTAATAACCCCCATATATCTGCAAAAATTAAAAATGGAAAGCGGATCAAACGAATGGTATTACCCATTTTGTATACGGGTGTCGTAAAGGAAGCAAGTGCTGCAAGTGCAACAATGATAAGAAGAACATTACTTGTTAATCCAGCTTCTACAGATGCTGTTCCAATAACGATCCCGCCCACGATACCAATTGTCTGACCTACTTTTGTTGGAAGTCTTGCACCCGCTTCTCGTAAGAGTTCAATTGTAAGTTCTAAAAACAAGGCTTCCAATATCGGGGGTAAAGGGACTTCCCTTCTAGACGTAATCAAGGTTGCCATTAAGTCCTTCGGGATTAGTTCGTAATGAAAGCTTAATACTGCCACGTAAATGGGAGTCACTAAGATTGAGAAAGCAACCGCAAATCCCCGTATTAATCTAAAAAATGATGATAGATACCAGTTAATATAGTAATCTTCGAAGGATGAAAAAAACTCAACCAAAGTGGTAGGACCAATAAGGGCATGCGGTGAACCATCAACAATAATAGCTACCTTTCCTTCTACTAACACCGAGCAAACCCGATCTGGTCGTTCAGTATCTAACAATTGAGGAAAGGGGGAGAACTGATTATCAGTGATAATTTCAGAGATATAGGAACTGTCGTTGATATGATCAAAGTCAATATCACTAATACGTTGAAGGACGGTTTGAACATTTTCTTTATTGGCAATTTGATCAACATAGAGCACTGCTACCTTTGTTTTTGATAAATTTCCCACTGTCAACTCTTTAACTCTTAGCTGGTGGATTGGTAGTCTTCTTCGGATAATATTAAGGTTCGTATCTAATGATTCAACAAATGCCTCCTTTGGACCAACGACACTGAATTCAACCTCAGGGATTCCGACCTCACGAGTTTCATTTAATTCCGAACGAATCAAGGCACAATAACGGTCATTTTTATCAAGTTGAACCATCACATAACCGGTAAGTATTTTATCACGAATTTCTTCTATCTTATCCGTTACAATAATTTGCTCAATGGGGACAATCCTTTGGATATCCTTAGCACTCTCCAATGGGTAATACAAGAGGTATGGCAAAATAAATTCATGCAAGATTTTAGAATCAACAATTGTTGTCTGATAACAAACCCAAAATGGAGTCTTAGCCTCTGAACTATAATAGTTAAAGAAGTCTGAGGACTTTTTGAACAAATTGTAGACTTGTTCGAAAAGCTTAGGCTTTTTCTCTTTTTTTTGAAACCAGTTAAACATGCGATCACCATTTCCCCGTCTGGACTTTTTAGGTTGAACTTTTCATTATGTTATTTTTTGTTGAAATGATTGGTAAATATGCATGTTGTTGACAAAGAAATTAAAAAAAGGCAAGGAACCCCTCGCATTAAGGGATTCCTTGCCTTCTTAGTTTCACTTTTTTTTCGTTTTTTCGATTGGATCAACTTCTTGGGCGAATTCAGTTTGGTATTGATTCATTCTAATATTTGTTGTTCGTCTATTTTCTTCACGGTTCGTTCTATTTAGCAAGTAAGCGTGGATGAGCGCCTCGGTTAAGGAAATAAAGATAGCTGCAAAGATGGAGGCGGTAATAATTGAAACGGTAGGCGATAAAAAAAGATACCCCATAAACCAGATGAGCAAAAAGGATAATCCAAAGTCAGCAATGGTCGCAACGACATTTCCAAAGCGAGGTAATATAAACAAATCTCCAAGAGCATAAGAGACAAGTGTTAATAGTAATGATACTAGAAGAATTTCACTTATCCTTGCGCCTGAGAAAATCGATAAAATCGATAATAAAACAATCGAAGTAGCCACAAACTTCATCCCTAAAGCCATTAAATGCTTCATTTTTATGCACCTCTGTATCAGTGATTTATTTTATTTTTTTCAATGAACATAAAATGTATCACGGGAAAAATTGGAAACTCACTTTTTACAAAGAAAGCATGAATCTAAAGGGTTCGTTAAATAATAAACCATAAAGCTTTGATAACAAACATAGAGGTGAAGTAAATGAAAAAAGGATATGGCAAAAGTATCGCGATTGTTTTAGGTTTATTATTTTTGGTACTTATCCCCTTTTTTAATCGAATACAAAATGACAATGCTAGGACATTTGAAACGAATTGGAACAGGTATGAAAATAATGTTTATCGAACGGATCAAAATACGACTCAACGAGATCTTAGTATCCATAATAATAAGTTCGGGGAAGAAGGCCAATCTCAACCAAGAATCATGAATATTGATTCGATTCTTTTATATGAAACAACAAAGGATGAGCTTAACACTGACCCTTCTATGACGATTATTCACCACAATGGTACAGAAAAAAGCCATTATGTGAACAAGCAGGTTGTCGTAGATTTTAAAAATGTTCCGAGCAAAGAGACAATAACTGAGATTAATCGAGGAATTCAAGGGAAGCTATTAAAACAGTTTGACACTCACTATATTTTCGAATCTGACACGATGAATACAACAGAATTACTACATTTTTTTACTAAAAGAAAAGATGTAAAATATACTGAGCCAAACTTCATTCTCCTTCAAAATGAAACCAGCTTTAAGATTCCAAATGATGTTCTATATAAACGATATCAGTATAACCTACCCATGATTCAAGCTGAAACAGGTTGGAATATTTCCAGAGGAGCGGAGGATATTCGAATCGCGGTCCTTGATACAGGCGTTGATTTAAAGCATCCAGATCTTGCTGGTCGTTTAACGAAAGGGTTTAATGTTGTCGCCGAGAATAGTGAGCCTCAAGATGACAATGGTCATGGGACACATGTTGCTGGTGTCATTGCCTCTAAAACAAATAATGAAGAAGGGGTTGCAGGAGTCACATGGTTTAACCCAATTATGCCTATTAAGGTGATGGGAAATGAAGGATATGGTTCTTCGTTCGACATTGCCAGAGGAATTATGTGGGCCACTGATAATGGTGCAGATGTCATTAACATGAGTTTAGGAAATTATCGTGATTCAGACCTATTACATGAAGCGGTGATGTATGCCTTTAACCATGATGTTGTGGTTATTGCAGCATCTGGAAATGATAATACCGATCATCCAAGCTATCCTGCTGCCTATCCGGAGGTATTAAGTGTATCCGCGGTAGACTATTACGGAGACAAAGCATCGTTTTCAAATTATGGCGATTATATTGATATCACAGCTCCAGGAGTTCAAATTGCAAGTACCTATCTTGAGCAGCAATATGCAGCCCTTTCCGGCACATCGATGGCAACTCCACATGTAGCAGCCCTGGCAGGCCTTATACGCTCGGTTCGCAATGACCTGTCCAATACTGAAGTGATGGAAATCATCAAACATTCCGCCATTGACCTCGGTGAGCCAGGAAAAGATATTTACTTTGGAGAAGGACTCATCAACGTAGCAGGCGCACTCGAAGCAGCTGCTAGCTACTAATTCCAAGATTGGTGCCTGGCACCATGAGTGGGATCATTTCTGTCCCGCTTACGGTGCCTGGCACCCGAAGTGGGATCGTTTTTGTCCCGCTTGCGGTGCCTGGCACCGTATGTTTGAACATATGAAAGCAATTGCATTGGGGGAAGAAGTTCATTGTTTCAACTAAAGCATGTTCATCCGTTTGAGCAAAGACTACTTTTCATAGCTATTGTTCTTGTTTTTATTTTTGTTTCTCCGTATTTTATTTTGGGAGAAGACGCCCATATTAGGGTGCATGATAATCTTGACTCTAACATTGCATGGTATCAAGTGCTTAAAAACAGTGGGGAGACATTCGGTGCTGTCAATGCGACGATTCCACAAGTAATCAATGGATATCTATCGCGAAATGCTTTTGGAACGGAATACAGCGGAATCGTCTGGTTTCATCTATTATTTCCACCTATGGTTGCCTATGGTCTCAGTCAACTGATTACTCGGCTCGTGGCCTTTATCGGTATGTATCTCCTTTTAAAAAAACATTTTATCCAAGCTGATGAGTTAGTCTGGATACGTGTTGGTGTTGCTTTAACCTTTGCTTTGACACCCTTTTGGCCATCTGGAATGTTAAGCACCCTTGGAATGCCTCTTGCTCTTTGGGCCATGTTAAATATACGAGCTGGAGAAAAATCACTCATAAACTGGATCACACTCACCCTAATTCCACTCTATGCAAGTATAGTACTCGGGTTTTTCTTTTTTTTAAGTGCGATGGGAATCTTTTGGCTAACTGATGGAATACGAGGTAAAGGCTGGAACCTGAATTTTCTTCTGTCAATCATCTATATGACACTCATTTTTTTCATCGTCGAATATCGACTAGTCTATTCATTTTTCTTTGATCATGTTCCAAACAGTCGAGATGAGTATTTTCACGCACGACTGCCATTGTGGCGATCATTAAGATTAACATTAAAAAACTATGTACTTGGACATACACACGTCATGACGGTTCACGGCCTAATCATTTTGCCTGTTACCTTTCTTGCCCTCTATCCTGTGGCAGTAAAAAGACGTTGGCGAGAAGAAAAGAGCTTTTTGTTTCTCCATGTGCTCAATCTACTACTCTCAGCTTGGTATGCCTTTTGGTTTTATAAAGGATGGCTTCCCCTAACTGAGCGTTTTCATTTTTTAGATACATTTAACTTTGCTCGCTATCACTTTTTACGGCCTCTTGTGATCTATGTCCTTTTCGCGCTCTCTCTTAAAATTCTAGTAAAAGAGAGCCTCACATGGAAACGTACATGTATGTTTTTCATTATTGCTCAACTACTGATCCTTACTGGATTTAACGAGGAAATCCTATTTCATAAGAAACCTTCGTTTCGACAATTTTATGCCGAAGAACAATTTAACGAAATCAAGGAACATATCGGGTTACCTCCATCAGAATATAGAGTGGCAAGCATTGGCCTTCATCCTGCGATTGCACAATTTAATGGGTTCTACACGCTTGATACGTACAATAACTTTTATCCATTATCCTATAAATATCAATTTAGAAGGGTCATTGAACATGAGCTTGAGAGCAATAAAAAGTTAAAGAAATACTTTGATGAGTGGGGCGGACGCTGTTATATCTTTGTAGATGAGTTAGGCAAGCATTACATGTTTAAAAAAAGCTCAAAAAAACAAATTCAACATCTAAACCTAAATACGGATGCATTCTATGGTCTTGGTGGCCGCTATATTTTTTCAGCACTCCCTATTAAAAATGCACAAGAAAACCAGCTGTCTTTAGAAAAAACCTTTGAATCAAAGAAATCTGCTTGGAAAATCTACTTATATCGAGTTTCTTTATAATCCTTAACAGCATAGAAAAACGGACAACCTTTAGGAGGACTATACATGACAGAGCCTGTATTAACCATTGTTGTTCCTTGCTATAACGAAGAAGAAGTTCTACCTGAAACAATCTCACAGCTAACATTATTACTCAAAAAATTAGAAAGTTTAGGACTAGCTTCGAATCGAAGTAGACTGTTATTTGTAGATGATGGAAGTAAAGATGCAACCTGGTCCATCATTTACAAAAGTGGCTTAAAAGACAATCGGGTAAAAGGGCTGAAGTTAGCGAGAAATGCGGGACATCAACAAGCTTTACTCGCCGGTCTTTTTGCTGCTAAAAACCAATCCGACTGTGTCGTATCGATTGATGCCGATTTACAGGATGATGTTGAGGTCATTGTTAAATTTATGAAAAAATACCGCGAAGGCTATGATATCGTATATGGTGTTCGAAAAGAACGAAATACTGATACATTTTTCAAAAAACATACGGCTCAGGCCTTTTACAAGCTAATGAAAATGGTAGGAGT
>JBEQAC010000050.1:0-15931 GCA_041640535.1 Bacillaceae bacterium | reverse complement strand
AAAGAGTTAACCCCAGGTAAGCCGTGGTTTATTACTGGTATTTTTGGCGTCGTTGCCGCGTTTTTAATTCTATCTTTCTATGGTGTAGTGGCAGGTTGGGCTTTAGCCTATACGACAAAAGCGATGAGTGGAGATCTACTATCTATTCCACCTGATCAAATTGGTGATCATTTCGGTGGATTTATCGGTTCCTCTCTCAGTCCTATCTTATGGCAACTATTATTTATGGCACTAGTAATTATCATTGTTGTGAATGGTATTCGAGATGGGATTGAAAAATGGAATAAAATTTTAATGCCTACACTAGGTGTATTATTAGTTATCTTAGTCATTCGAGGTGTAACTCTTCCAGGGTCAGGAGAAGGTTTAGCCTTCCTTTTCTCACCAGATTTCTCTGCATTACATCCAAAATCTATTCTGGTTGCATTGGGACACGCGTTCTTCTCATTAAGCTTAGGGATGGGAACGATGATTACGTACGGAAGCTATGTACCGAAAAATATTAACCTTCCTAAAGCAGCAACAGGAATTAGTTTAGCAGATACCGGATTTGCTTTAGTTGCTGGATTAGCCATCTTCCCTGCTTTGTTTGCATTTGGTATGGATCCAGGGCAAGGACCAGGGCTAATTTTCATCACTCTTCCAGCTGTATTTGATTTAATGCCATTTGGTCAATTTTTTGCAGTCATCTTCTTCTTATTATTATCGATGGCTGCACTAACATCAGCGATCTCAATCTTAGAAGTACCGGTTGCGTACTTTATGCGTAAATTTGAGTGGACTCGTAAAAAGGCTACTTGGACCTTAGGAACGATCATCTTCTTATTTGGAATTCCTTCCTCTCTGTCTCTAGGAGCTTGGAGTGGATTCACGATCTTTGGATTAGGATTCTTCGATGCAGTTGATTATTTAGCATCAAATCTTCTTCTACCTCTAGGTGGATTACTAATAGCCCTTTATGCAGGATGGGCACTTGGCAAGAAGAAATCTCTTGAAATTGGTGATTTCACTGAAGGAAGTGTTTGGGGCAAGTTATGGTTGGTTTCCGTTCGATTTATTGCTCCAGTATTGATTATTCTTGTCATTTTATTCGTTACAGGGATTATTAAATTATAACGCTGTGAAAAATACACTCTCATTTGAGAGTGTATTTTTGGTTTTCAATATAAATATAGACAAATAAATCGATCTAAAAGGCGGTCATGCATATTGGTTTCGAATGATATGAAAATAGATTTGAAATGTAAGGAATATATTTCTCCGAAGAAACATTTATTTTGCCGTATCGATATAGGCTTTGAAAATCAATAGAAGACATCATCAATGATGAAAAATCTGCTATGTTAATCGAAACTTCCACAACAAAGCTAGAGTCTTCCTTGACTTTTAGAAACCCTTTTTCAATATGTAAGTATACGGTTTGAGATCCTTCCTTCACAAAACAATCATGAACGTTTAGTTTTATTGCAAAGGAGAGATCTCCTAAATATGGTCCTTCTATATTTTGAAGGATTTTTTTTACATCATTGATTCGATACATGAGGCCAACACCTGAAGTATTACTTTCATGATAGACGCTTGGGAGCATTTCATTAGTATGATTTCTTGGGTCGCTTAAGACATGGTAGAAAAACTCATCCTGTGTATTAAAGATGATACGATCTACTTGATCTGCTTGAGAATGCAAGAACGAACAAATGCCCAAAAAACCTTCACGTGAATTATAAACCCATTCATCAATAACGAGCGCATTGAAGCAGAAGTTTGTTTCACTTAATTTCTTGAAGGAAAAACGAAGATATGAATCGATCTTTCCTTCTTTATAAAAACCAACTAACCTTTTACTTGTATCTGAAAACCATTTCTTGATATCGTGCTCCTCTTTGAAAAACATTCCATGATTGTTTTCCGCGAAGGTGTTATAACAATCTAAAAGTAGATGACCATCTACAGCTTTTACATAATCTATGAACCTCTTATCCCCACTAGTTGGAAGAGCCAAGGGGGAAAATTGATATTGATTCATTTTGGTCCCATACCCAAATCCCATGTTCAAATAAAAGTCAGGTCTAAAAGGATATAACGAAAGAATTGGAATATTTTTTTCTTGGAAGATGCGAATAAATTCCTCAATTAACTCCTTTGCAATCTTCTCCTTTTTATGTAGTAAATCAACAGCAACTGAGCCTATACCACCTACTTTAATCATGTTTCCTCTAAAGGTACAATTAAAGAGATGAAGCCTCATCCCTCCAACTAACTTTCCTTCGCGAAATAATCCATAGAAATCAACCGTGTCTACGTTCTTTTGGATATCTATATATGAATTGATTAGCTTTTGTCTGAACTCCAATGTATGTTCCATAACACCAGGATAGGCATTTATGACAATGTTGACAAACTCTTCAAATTCATGTTTTTTTAACAATCTAATCTCACTCATGTTAGAACCACTCCGTTCGGATAAATAAGTATTTTTTTTGTAATACCTATGCTTAATTCCCTTCTATTTAAACGTATTCTACATGTATTCAAAAATACCCTATAAAAAGCTTTTATATAATGAGTAGATTGATTAATAAACTGTCATGAAAATGTAACACCTGGAACATTGAACCAGATGTTGCTGATAATAAAGTAGAATATTTGAACGAAAATATTACAAATGGTTCCATCATATTACTCCATCCAATGTATGATAAGACTGGTGAAGAACTAAAGGTAATTGAAGGGATATTAATTTCATTATCTGAACAAGGTTATAAATTTGTGGATGTTAATGAACTACTGGAATTAGAGTATAAATAAAAAATGAAGACAACAGAAAAGAGACGACGTCAACAAGAGCTTGTTGATATCCTCTCTTCTCCATTATCGGCTATTTCTTCGTCCTCTTGAAGAAGAACCTGACTTGTTATTTGCTTGTCTATCATTAGTATTTCTTCTTGATGAAGAACCTGACTTGTTGCTTGATCGTCTTCCATCTGTATTTTTTCTTGAAGAAGAATCTGTGCTGCTCCTTCTTTCAGATCCCCTACCTACCGGGCGTCGTGCTTTACTAATTTGCTCATTTCTTTCTTTCTCGTAATCCTCACGATCAGGAATACTTACCCCTTTAATTACTTGCTTTTCTAAACGTTGATTAATTCCTTTTTCAATCATACGTAAGAAATCAAGATCCTTAGGGGCAACTAGAGTAAAGGCAACACCTGTGCCACCTGCTCGCCCTGTTCTTCCAATCCGGTGAACATAGCTTTCAACATCATGAGGAATATCATAATTAAAAACATGTGTTACACCTTCAACATCAAGACCCCTCGCAGCAACGTCTGTCGCAACTAGAAACTGCGTTTTGGCCTCCCGGAAATTTTTCATCGCTTTTTCACGTTTTGCCTGTGTAAGATCACCATGTAACTCATCTACTTTATATCCATTGGCTATCATTGCTTCATAAAGTTTTTTCGCGCGAATTTTTGTACGGCAAAAAATAATCGCTAGAAAAGGGCGATGCTCGTCGATTAAATGGAGTAATGTTGCCTGCTTTCTTCGATCCGTTGTTTCAATAACAACCTGTTTTATCTCATCAACTGTTACCTTTTTTGCTTTTACTTCAATGATTTCTGGCTCTACCATGTATTTTTTAGCAAGTGATTTAATTTCGTTTGGCATGGTTGCAGAGAACAGCATCGTTTGCCGTGACGAAAAGGTTTCATAAATAATCTCTTCTACCTCTGGGAGAAACCCCATATGTAACATTTGATCTGCTTCATCTAATACAAGCATTTGAACCGTTGAAAGATCAATCGTTTCACGGCGAATATGATCCAATAATCGACCTGGAGTGGCCACGATAATATGCTGAGCACCCCTTAATTTCTTTAATTGATGCTCGACATCCTGACCACCATATACTGCTAGTACATTCACGCCTTCGAGGTTTTCAATCATTTTTTTGATTTCTTTAGTAATTTGCTGTGCCAATTCTCGTGTTGGTGTCAAGATAAGTGCTTGAACATCTGAATTGTTCACATCCACCTTTTCAAGGATGGGGAGAACAAAAGCGAGTGTCTTACCCGTTCCAGTCTGAGCTTGTGAAATCACATCCTTCCCCTCAAGGACAGCTGGTATTGTCCTTTCCTGTATTGGAGTAGGAGTTACTAATCCTAATGACTTTAAGGTATGGTTTAATTCTTTTCGAATTCCAAGTTGTAAAAAATCAGGCAAAGGTATCACGTCTCTTTTCTTAGATTCATGCCATTGTTTGTTACTCATAGGCTTACTAACTATAGCATATTCGAACAATCTTTACTGAAAAAGTGGTTTCTATGATTATTAATAATATCTGAAAAATAATAATCAACTATTTATAATTTGCCCAATCTTAATTGTTGAATAACCAAAATGAAAAACTACGATGCAAACTAGTAGAAAATATATTATAGTATTAATATTCAGTTTTTTAGGAGTGATTTCCATAAAAAGATTTATTCTTATTTCTATAGGAATTGTTAACTTTTCCCTCGCAACCATCCTATTTGCCGTTCCCAATACCATTATGTCGGGTGGGGTTACTGGAATGGCAACCATGAGTTATTACATATTCAATTTAAATATTGGATTAGGAATGTTTCTGTTTAATTTTCCTTTATTCTTAGCAGCTTTTATTTGGTATCGAGATTTATTTTACAAATCGGTTATTAGCATGGTCTCTGCGTCTATCCTTGTCGGAATTCTTCAAGAGCCTTTGATCCGTTTTGGTGTTGAGAATATTGTAATCGGTGCTTTAATTGGTGGGTTATGGATGGGAATTGGCTTAGGTTTGATGGGAATGGCGAATTCAAGTTTAGGTGGCGGTTCCATGCTGGGCAAGATGATTAACTTAAAATACGGATTTTCTTTTGGCTTAGCAACCTTTTTAGTCGATAGTTCTGTTTTCCCTTTAAGTTTTTTCCTAATTGGTGCCAAAGAAACATTCTTTTCACTTCTATTAGCAGCCTCTAGCGCAGTAGGAATTATACTAGTGGGAAGAATTCACCTTTTTATGATCGAAAAGAAACTCAGATTATCACCTGACCAATGTTCAAATGACGTCTCTGAACAGCATCTTCATATGTTTAAAAGTGAATGATTAAGGGCAAATTGCACCTATCGATATTTTTGTAAAGAGGAGTTGCAATGTCTAACACAATCGATAAGTGGTTAAATAGACCATCTCTTTTTCGTTATGGATTTTTTATCCTGTTTATTTTAAGTATAATATTAAATTACTTTCTATTACTTAATAACGGTAGTTTTTTTATTCTCTATATTATTACTGTCATTTTCTTAGGAATTGGTTTCTATAATAAATCGACTTTATTTATAAGCTTTTTTACACTTTTAGTGGTTTTAAGTAGGTTGTTCCTTATACACGATTCAGAAACCAATTTTTTAAATTTAGTCATTTTTTTGTTTGCCTATCTATTAATAACACTTATCTCAGTTTCACTCATGAGGTATGCTCAAAAAGTAAAGTCAACCTATATTGAACTAACATCATCATTGGCGAATGCTTTAGATTCAAGGGATTCCTATACTTGGCATCATTCTGAAAATGTTTCAAAATACTCAGTAAAAGTAGCGAAAAAGATGAATTTGGCAAAAGAGACGATTGACATTATCCGTATAGGAGGTTTATTACACGATATTGGGAAAATCGGGATCCCTGAGTATATACTTACAAAGCCAGCCAAATTAACTGAAGAGGAATATAATATTATTAAAACTCACACCCAGATTGGGTATGATATACTTAAACACGTCTCAAACTTTAAAGATAGCGGTGTTTTGGATATTGTTTTATACCATCATGAAAGATTTGATGGTAAAGGTTATCCAAAAGGATTAAAAGAAAATGAGATACCTTTAGTTGCTAGAATAGTTGCGGTTGCTGACACTTTTGATGCAATGACTTCCGAGAGGGTTTATAGAAATAACTTTGACTTAGAATATACTCTTGGCGAGATTCGTAAAAATAAGGGAACTCAATTTGATCCAGAAATTGTTGATGTTTTTGTTAGTTTATTTGAGAAATAATACTAGTTAGAGTAGGAACAAAAACTCAAAAAGCTTGAAGAATCAAGCTTTTTATTTTGGGAAGCCTTCTTGTTTAGAGACCGGTGCCATTTCATCAGGTCTTCAATCTTTAATCTTTAATCCTAATAATTTGGAAAAGCCAATCGCTTGATTTGGAGAAACTTCACATCCTATCAAACTTTCGATAGCCACATTCATTTGTTCAAAAGTACAGGTACTTATATCAATCCCTTTGAGTAACGTATTTGTAAAATCAATATCATTAAGATCGCATCGATTAAGGCTAACTTTATTCAATTTGGTATTGAAAAAATTTCCACTTCGTAAAGACGACTGATCAAAATTCGTTTGTTTTAAACGAGCTTCCGCAAAGTTACTATAGTTCAAATCACAGTTTTCAAAACTAACGTTGCCTAGGTGAGCATCTGACAAATCAAGGCCCAAGAGTTTGCAGTCTTTAAACTCTACTCTATGTAATATTCCTTCACTAAAACATACATTGGATAAATTACAATGATCGAAAACTACATCCGTTATATCTATTTTCAAAAAGGTGCTATTAATAAAGGTGACGTTCTTAAAAATCACTTTTGACAAAATAAGTCGATCTATTACCTCATTATCTATATGGGAATTGTTGACCGAACAGTTTACTAACTCAGGCTCTTCTTCATAAAAAACATCTTGAAAAGTTGCACTTTTTACCTCTGTTGAGACTTTGGGACGTTCAATCTTTTGTATTTTTGACATATTCCACCTCTTCTTTTCTGTTAATACATTCCAATTTATACATTACAAGAAAACTTAAATATTTATAAGCCTTTATTTTTTAATAGATTTGTGTGCAAGTTTATTTACTAAGTAGTAGAACTATTTTGAGGGTGTTTTAGCATAATAAGAAAAGGTGATGATCTTTTAGTATATAATCACCACCTGTCATAATTATTCATTTTCGTTTGTTTTCCTACACGGTATAAGGATTTATAGATTCAATAAAGTAAAATTCTTTTGCAACTCCCTTTCATTAATGGATATTCTAATTGATAAGTCTTTTGATCTTAAAACAAAATCTTTAACGCCTATAAATTCAGATTCGGCAACTAAATAGAATTCGGTTCCCTTTTTTATCCCATTAAAATTAGTCCTTAGCTTATATATCTTCATGCTCTTATCTTGCTACTCCTAGAATAAAATCTGACATACATGCTGGATGATGAGCCTTTACGACTCTCCAATTTTGAAATGGCAGCCTAGTTATTTTTTTTGAATGGATACTTTCTTTTCAACTTGAAGTTGTAAGCTGGATACCATGTTGTTAATTGCACTAAACAGAGCTCTTACTGAGGAGGTCATGATATCAGTGTCAATTCCGCAGCCCCAATATACAGCCCCGTTTTTTGCGTTAATGCCAACATAAGATACTGCGTTTGAACCTGAGCCTATTTCTAGCGCATGCTGCTTATAGACCAAATCTGTATAGTCAATCCCAAGTTGGGTTTGAAGAGCGTTGCTAATAGCATCAAGTCTTCCATTTCCCACTCCAGTAAATTCATGTTTTTCATTATTCATCCGGATTGATACATTCGTTTCATAATGACCATTTTGAGTGTATTCGTAACGGATTAATTCGATAGGGGAATTAATATTCACATATTCGTTGAAGAAGATGTCATAGATTTCATTCGGCATAAGTTCCTTGTGCTGATGATCTGATACATTTTTCACACTATATCCAAAATTCTCACGCATTTCGGTTGGTAGATCAATTCCGTACTTTTGCTGAAGGATATAACCGATTCCCCCCTTACCGGATTGACTGTTAATTCGAATGATATCTCCTTCATATTCTCTTCCAATATCCATTGGATCAATTAATAGATAAGGTACAGTCCAATACTGACGTTCTTCCTCTTCGCGCCATTTCATACCTTTGGCAATGGCATCTTGATGGGAACCTGAAAATGCAGTAAAGACTAGTTCACCGCCATATGGGTGTCTTTCGTGAACCTTCATTCTTGTTAATTTCTCATATTTAGCAATAATGGTCGGGATATTCTCAAAATTCAGCTTAGGATCTACGCCGTGTGAATACATGTTTAACGCAAGTGTGACGATGTCCACGTTCCCTGTTCTTTCTCCATTTCCGAACAAAGTTCCTTCGACTCTTTGCGCTCCGGCAAGCATTCCAAGCTCGGCATCTGCTACACCAGTTCCTCTATCATTGTGTGGATGAAGTGATAGGATTACATGATCTCGGTAGCTCAAATTGTCACTCATATACTCAATTTGACTGGCGTACACGTGAGGCATGGACATTGATACCGTAGCTGGTAGGTTGATAATGACCTTGTTATCAGATGTTGGCTGCCATATATCAAGTACCTTGTTACAAATTTCAAGTGCAAACTCCACTTCTGTACCCGTAAAGCTTTCCGGTGAATACTGAAATTGGAAATTCCCTACGGTTTCAGCAGCATACTTCTTAAGCATTTTTGCTCCAGTTACAGCAATATCAATAATTTCTTCATTAGATTTTCTAAACACTTGCTCACGCTGTGCTACAGATGTTGAATTGTACAAGTGCACCACTGCTTTATTCGCACCCTGTAACGCTTCAAAAGTTTTTTTGATAATATGTTCTCTTGATTGTGTTAAAACTTGAATCGTCACATCGTCGGGAATCAAATTTTCTTCAATTAATGTACGTAAAAAAGCAAATTCAGTTTCCGAGGCAGCTGGAAAACCTACTTCGATTTCCTTGAAACCTATTTGTAAAAGCAACTGAAAATACTCCAACTTTTCCTCTAGACTCATCGGGACAACCAAAGCCTGATTTCCATCGCGAAGATCCACACTACACCACGTAGGAGCTTCTGTAATATACTCTTTCTCTGTCCATTTCAAACTTTGTACTGGAGGCATAAAGTAACCTCTAGAATATTTATTAATATTTTTCATCTTGACTCCCACCTTTTTATTTATCATTGTTAGTTTATATAATAATCAAAAAAAGCCCCGTCTCTATATAAATATAGAGACGAGGCATTGCTCGCGGTACCACTCTAATTGATTAATCATAATAAAATTAACCCACTCTTTTCGGTGGCAATTACCACCTATCTTGATAACGGTAGAATACCGACATCCCCTACTGATTATGTTCAGGGAGTAGCTCTTGGATGAGTTCAAAGGCTATAACTACCGATTCTCACCAACCATCGGCTCTCTAAAAAGTTTATAAATCCTCTTACTATTTCCAATCTTTGCTTAATATTTAATTAAATACGATAATATATCGATTAACCCGAGTTGTCAATACTAAATGCACTGAAAATAACAGGTGTTTTTTATCAGTATTTATGGATCTTTCAAATTTCCTTTGTCACATTTGTCATCATCTATTAACATTCGTTACATAACTCCCTCTATCAGAAGCCTGTCAATAGGCATATTCTAGTATTGTCTACCTCTATTACCAGAGAACACACATATCGGAGATAACCTTTAACGTTTTAAATCTATGATTTTTTAACCATCGATAGAAATTAATATAGTAGGAAAGTTTTGGGTTTACGATAGAAGGAAATGCATTCCAAAAATATTACAAAATTCGCATGCTATGATGTGGATGTAGCAGTGGTACACAACAAGGAGGAATGAACATGAAGAAAACAATAATATCTTTTGTAGTTGCAGGTGCGTTATTGGTTACAGGGCCATTAGCTAGTTCTGCTGAGCATTTAAATGGAACAAAGACTGTATATGAAGGTCGTTACGTTATATCGCTTAACAACACGATGAATTGGAATGATTTCATTCAAAACTTGTTGAAAAAGAGCTATTCACAAAACTATCAAACTCAGCCAACACTAGAGGAACCTGCATCACCAGCTGAGGAGCAAACAAAAGAAACGGATCAAGCACAACAGACAGAACCAAAAGCCGAAGAATCTGTTCAGGAGAGCCCCGTTGTTCAGCAGCCTGTACAACAGCAACCTCCAGTGCAGACAAATGAAACTACTAATCAAGTTACTTATTCATTAAGTCAATTTGAGCAAGAAGTTGTGACATTAACGAATAATGAACGTGCAAGATATGGTTTACAGCCATTAAAGATTGATTTGAAATTAAGTGAGGTTGCTAGACTTAAATCATCTGATATGAAGGAAAATGGTTACTTTTCTCATACAAGTCCAACCTATGGATCACCATTTGATATGATGAAGCAATTTGGTATTCAATATCGTGCGGCTGGTGAAAATATTGCGATGGGTCAACGATCACCTCAAGAAGTTGTACAAGCTTGGATGAATAGTGAAGGTCACCGTAAGAATATTTTAAGCTCAAACTTTACTCATATTGGAGTAGGTCATGTTGAGGGTAACTATTGGACACAGATGTTTATAGGAAAATAAGTTAGTACAGCTTATGTTACATCCCTTTTTATTTAATTTGGCACTCACCGAAGTTTCGGTGAGTGCTTTTATAATAATGAAGATAATTTTGGTCTGACTGGAAAGTGCAATAAAAAATTAGCAGTCTCTCGTTCTAAAGTACTATAAACATAAATAAATGGATTCGTATCTTACGCAAAATCAGCGCAATTCTCTCTTTCTTTGCTACCCAATTTCTTTATTCTTAACATCGAATTGGCATTTATTTGGAATTCGTATCGTACTTTAACTTCTTCGACTATACACCCACAATTAACAAGAAAATTTATTAATTTATCTAAGTGTTCATATCTTTTCCCTTCTAAATCTACTAAAGGAAAAATTCGAACCTCCTCTTTCGAAACCCTCAATAACTCTATTAGGGTTTCTATATGAAATTGATAATCTAATCGATCTGCATACATAAATAAGAAATGTGCAGAAAGAGTAATATCAAATTCAGCATTCTGAAACGGTAAAGTAGGTAATGCGACTGGAATGTATCGATTACTAAATTCCCTCATATCATGCGTACAATCATTCAATGCACTTAAACGGTGGTTTTTGAGCCCTTCTATATCATGAAAATAATCCCATTTATAATTGTTTTTAGCTTTTTCCATATGAACCATAGCGTGTTCAATATCTTGGAGCCCTTTATTTTTTAAGTCTTCATACGAATGATCATAGGCAATATCACACGCAGTTACGTCTAAACCTATCTTGCTGCCAACTGCAGTAAACGAACAAGCTCCAGCTGGACAGTCGAGGATTTTTTTTCCTTTAATTTCTTCCGCTGAAAGTAAGAACATATCCAAATATTCTTCAAATGTTCGACCAATAAAAATAATTCGTTCTAAATCTAATTTTGTACTCTGCTCAACTTTTCTCATCTAAACTCACCTCTTCTAAAAAGAATACATTCATATTAACATAATATATTGGAAAAGATAACCTTTTTTATTTGAAGAGAAACGTGAAAACCCCTTTTATACTGCATGATTACCTTCTTCATTACTCTCAACAAATTCTTGCATAGTTTCCCGATATATTCAGATTCCTTCTTAATCCTGTTACTTTACCTTATTTTTGATAGTGGATATTGGTTTTTCTTCTTCCGATTGACACTTCTTTTCTTTAATAAGAATTACTCCAACCAAGCCAATGATGGAGAAGATCACTGGAGTGATGAAACCATAGTAATATCCATCACTTACACTACCCGAAACAGCCTGAAAATGATCGAGTACTTTTCCAAAAATGCTTGGTAGTAGGACGGCACTTAAAAATCCACCCGTATTCGCAAACCCAGAGACAATGCCAGATTCTGATATAGGAAAAGATTGACGAACGGCAGCAAATGTTAAGGCATTTGCCCCATATGCGAGGCCAATAATAAAAAAAAGGATGAAAACCAAGGGAAATGGCGGATTCCCATTTAATAATAGGAAGATAGACCAACTTAATATTAGAATAATATGAACAACAATATACGGTCGTTTTATGGTTTTTAAGCTACTAGAAATCCAACTAGCTAAAGGTGCGCCAATTAGTGCACCGATCAGACCGAGCATCATAAGCTGACTCGCATCTGAACGTGTCATTCCGTACACACTCATCCCATATGGCACTCCCCACGAACTGATAAATCCAACATACGTTCCGACAATCCCAAAGTGACATAAGAATAAAGCCCATGCTTGTCGATTTGAAAAAATTCTCCGTAATAAAGTCAATGTTTTTTCACGTGGTATTTCATTTTTTAGAAATAGAGATTGTTTTGGTTTTTTTAAGAGTACAAAAAATAAGAGAATGCCACATAAACAAAGCAGTAGTCCTGCTGAAAAAAAGGATGTCCTCCAACCAAAGAAATCAATCAATAAGGAAAAAGGGACTGTCGCCACAAGGAAACCGAGGCTACCTGTCATGGCTGTTACACCAATTAATCGTGTAAATTCCTTTGCATTAAACCATTGGCTCAAAATTAAAACCATATTGACCCAAATGGTCGCATCCCCTGTCCCTGTTAAAATTCTGGCAAAAAACAAGACGAATTCATGTGTACTAAGACTATAAATCATTGTTCCTGCACCCGTAAGGATTGCTCCAATAATTAGAAAAAAATTTGGCCCAAAACGGTCTGCCAATATCCCCATCGGAATTTGCAAACCAGTATACACAAAAAATTGGATACTTGTCAGTAACCCAATTGTTGTTGCTGTTACATGAAAATCCAACATGATTTGATCGGTAATCAATCCTGGAGCGGTTCGTTGGCTCGACATTAATAAGTAAGTAAATAATACAGTAGCAAACACAACCCATCTAAACCGGCTATTTTGTTTATCCAATGATATCTACCCCTGTTAGGCTTTTACTCTATATATATCGTTTTTTGTATCGGCAGGAACCAGTTTTTTAAAAGTATTTTTATTGCGTTTTTAATGTTATTAATGACGTATGAGAAAAAAATTATATTTTTATTACCCAACTAAAAAAAAGGTACAGCCCATACGGAATTGCCGAACCTATAAGAAATACGACTATAAAATTCCAGTCAAACTCTCCCATAATTAGACTGTAAATAGTTAAACCAATAGCAACGCCTAAAATTGAATATATAAGATTTTTTATTTTCAATAAAAGCTTCCCCTTAGTTCTTCAAATCTTATTTTACCGTTGAACTTACTTAGTTGGAGTTCTCTTGTGAAGATTGTGAATTAACCACCTATTCCTTTAGCTAACAATAAAAAAAATACAAACACTGGCACCGTACCAATAAATAAACCCTATTTGTATGGTGAAAGCGTTCATGTTAATTTACTCAAACTCCTCTGGTGAAGGTGGCTCAAAGATTTGTATCCACTCCTTTAGTTTAGCTTCGGGTATTACAAAAGTGGAATCTGGTTTCTGAGCATTTCTAGTCTTTAAACGTTCAAGTAGAACATCTTCTTTTATTTCATTAAAATGGATTTTAAAGTCAGCTCCTAGTTCCTTGGCTAAAGAACGAAACTTATCCCGCTCACTTCTACCCCAGAAACCAAAATCGAGAATAACATCAACACCAAGAACTAAAACTCTAGCGGCAATATCCCACATCAGAGATTCTACTGCATCATGTCTTGCATTGTGTATTGCCTCATCCGATTCTGTCATGTTATACCCGAAATCATGACCTAACCGTGTATGCCATTCATCAGGAGTAAGTCGAAGGGCAGAGTACTTTTTTTCAAGTTTCCTAGCAAGGGTAGTCTTTCCACTACATGGAAGACCGACCATTAAATGGAGGGTTGCCAAGTGTTAACATCTCCTTTTCTTTACTAATAAAAATGCATTGATCTTGAAATTAACTGTACTTTTACTTAAATAACTATAAGTCTTTATTTCGATAAAAAGTTAATTAATTCCTGTATAATCATGTCTAATAGTTTAAAAGCTCTAGACAAATTAATGAATGGAGAAAACTTATTAGTTTGGTTTGTCAGGACTTCATCTATAATATTTGTTTAGAAGTTACTTTCTCTTGTTCATGTTTAGCAGTTGGAATCCATACTTTAAAAGTTGTCCCTTTTCCCATTGTACTCTCTACTGCAATTTTTCCATTATGAATGTCAACAAGTTCCTTTACAATGGCTAATCCAAGACCTGTCCCTTTCACATTTTTCGTTCGACTTCGGTCTACTTTGAAAAAACGTTCCCATATTCGGTCAAGATCCTGTGGGGCAATACCAATACCTGTATCGGTCAGTTGAATGATGACATAAGAACGTACCTCCATGGTTAGGAGGTCAATTTGGCCTTGTTCGGTAAATTTAATTGCATTTTTTAGTAGGTTATCTAGAATTTGCTCTAATCGGTCTGGATCTCCGTATACTGTTAATTTTTCATTTGAAATGCCTACTGATAATTTTATTCCTTTACTTTCAGCTTCTTGACGAAACTTAAATCTCGTTTTTGTTAGTAAATGATTGATATTTACGGGTTGTTTATACAACTGTAGCTCTTTACTTTCAAGCTTAATAAGCATCATTAAATCATCGATCAAACGGCTCATGTGAAGCATTTCATGATGCATCACACCATAATACTTTTGTCTACCTTTTTCATCTGTAACAAGTCGATCCTGCAGGGCTTCTAAAAATCCTTGAATCGCCGTTAGTGGTGTTCGCAATTCATGTGAGACATTGGCTAAGAAGTCATTCTTTATTTGATCGTGCTTTTGCCGCTTCTGTTCAACTTCCTCTAATTGCATGGCAAGTGTATTAATCGTTTTAGATAAATCCCCAATTTCATCAATTGAATGATACTCAATTCTTTTTGAGTAGTTGCCCATTCCAATCTCCATTGCCACTCGATCGATGTTCCGAAGGGGTCTTGAAATGGACCAGGATAAGTATGAAACCATTGCTGTTGAGATAAAAATACCAAGCAACGTCGTCCAAAGGATTGTTTCTCGAATATGACTAATCGTTTTCTCAAAGCCAATGATTGGAGAATGAAGGACAATTCCTCCATATATTTCATCTTCTATCCCCCAAGGAACGACAACGGAAAGCATGGGTTCAGTTAACCCTTTAAACTTTAGCTCATTAACTGGTGTCTCCCCATTTTTCACTCTTTCTACAATTGAAGGATGAACGGATTTTCCAATTGACACCTCATCCTTAACAGAAGTTTGAATAATCTTTCCTTGTCTATCAAACACCCATATGCGGGCGTCAAAGGATTCATCTAAAAAGGTTAATTCTTTTTGAATGCTTGTCGGATCAGATAAATGTTGAATCGCTGCATTGACTCTTGATCCTTTTCGTAAGAGATCTTGTTTTGCATTATCGTAAATATAATCTTTTGTTAAAAAAGACATAATTAAACTAACGACACCGAGCCCTAAAATGACGGTAAATAGAAAACTAAAGAGAATTCTGACAAATAAACTCTTCCTCCAAAATGTCATCAAGCGCTCACCTCAAATTTATAGCCAACCCCCCACACGGTTTGAAGGTACTCTACGTGTAAGTCACTTAGTTTGTTTCTGATTTTTTTAACATGAACATCTACAGTCCGAATATCACCAATAAAATCATACCCCCAAACATGTTCCAAAACTTGTTCTCGAGTGAACACATTACCAGGAGAGCGAACTAAAAAGACAAGTAAATCAAATTCCTTTGGTCTAAATTCTATACGCTGCTGATTAACAAGGACTTCCCGACGTTTTAAATCAATCGATAATCCTTCAAACTCATACTTCTCCTTTGTTTCTTCTTGAATAGATTGTCTGGGCTCTATCCTTCTAAAAATTGCTTTAATACGGGCGACTAGTTCTCTTGGACTAAATGGCTTCGTAACATAATCATCCGCACCAAGTTCCAGACCTAAGATACGGTCAAACTCATCCCCTTTTGCTGTCAGCATAATAATCG
>JBEQAC010000049.1:0-16068 GCA_041640535.1 Bacillaceae bacterium | reverse complement strand
GTTTTTAACGCAATAAATAATTCGTCACTGATCTCTTGATTTGTTTTCCCTTGTGTCATTAATAATAATATTTCCATCTCTCGATTCGTTAGTTGTTCATAAAGTGGAGTTTGTTCCTTTTGACGCATTTTTTGCATCATTTTCCCTGTTACTTCTGGTTCTAACACAGATTGTCCTTTATAAGTTGAGCGAACAGCATTGGCAATCTCACTTGCTTTTGATGTTTTCAACATATAACTTGTTGCACCTACTTCTAAGGCAGGATACACTTTTTCATCATCCAAAAAGCTAGTCACAATAATGATTTTGGCCTCTGGCCAGCTTGCAATAATTTGACGTGTTGCTTCAATCCCGTCCATTTCCTTCATCACTAAGTCCATTAAGATGATATCTGGTCTTAGGGAAAGTGCTAATTCTACACCCCGCTTCCCATCTTCCGCTTCTGCAATCACTTCAATATCAGGCTGTGCAGACAGATAAGAAGATACACCAATACGAACCATCTCATGATCATCAACAAATAAGACTTTTATCATCACAACTCACCTCCTATCCGACCATCGGAACCTTCACTTCTAAACGTGTTCCACTATTTTTTACACTCACTAGCTTTAATGTTCCACCAATTTCAACTGCACGATCTTGCATGTTTTGCAGTCCATAAGAACCCGCCTTGGATGTCTCTATATCAAAACCAACTCCATCATCCACAATCCGTAAAATAATAAAATTGTCTCTTAAAATCAGCAAAATTTCTAGCTTTGAACATTTTGAATGTCTCAATGTATTAGAGACAGACTCTTGGACAATTCGGAATAAATGGTCTTCTACACCGCGATCTAGGTTGATATCTTCGATCTTCCAGGAGATGTCAATCGGTACTTTTTGTGTTAACTCCACTAAAAGCTCCCTCATCCCCTCTTGTAAGGATTTACCCTTTAAGGCGACTGGACGTAAGTGTAATAATAACGCACGCATCTCTAATTGGGATTGATGAATCATTTCTTCTACCATTTTTAATTGCTTATCTTCAACTGTTTCAGTTGAGTCTCTTGTTTCCGTAATTGCTGACATCAACATCGAGGCTGCAAACAATTGCTGACTAACAGAATCATGTAATTCTCTTGCTAACCGATTTCGTTCCTGAGAGATAATTTCTTGAATTCTTTTTTCTTGATCCTCGGCTTTTTCTGTTGCGAGCTTTTGAGAATGCTTCACTTGTTCTGCAATAAATGTCTTTATTTTTTGTATCCGTTTATAGATTTGTTCAAAGTCTGGGTCTGTACCTAGAGGTTCAATCTCCCCTTGCTTCCCCTCTTCTACATGCTGTAACCGATTTGAAATCTTTTTTAATTGACCTTTCCATATTAATCCTGTGAAAAAACCAAACAAAACTCCAGCCACGATGGATACACTTGGAATGGCAACGATAAAGGGGATATCCATAATATTCCGTTCCCATAATAACGACCAATCTTCAATCGGAAAAGAAACAAAAAAACTTACGGATAAGGTTAAAAGGATCATAACTGAAAAAATACTTGAAATTAATACTTGCCTCGATACGATACTCATATACGTTTCACCTCAATATCTCCATATACCATTGAGGTTACGATTTTTAGCTTTTGAACAGCTTGCTGATAATTTTCTGTTTGATAGGAGATTGTCTGATTAAATGCCCTAGGCTCAGTAAAATGAAATACTTTCGTTTCTCCTATCACCGCGGAATGAAGCACAGTTACATCTAGTTCATATGGAACAATAATTTTAAC
Organism: Bacillaceae bacterium; assembly: GCA_041640535.1. GTDB lineage: Bacteria > Bacillota > Bacilli > Bacillales > Bacillaceae_L > Litchfieldia. Next base: position 14,293 of record JBEQAC010000049.1, on the reverse strand, counting down.
ATTGCCTACAATGTTTCGAATCGAAATAACAGATTCCCCATTTGGAAGAACGGTATTCGTCAAATCAATAACCGTATCGCCAATCCCAATTTGAAAATTGATATCTGTCCATTCGTAGACATGATCAGGTGTTTCTTTTCGGCCAAAAAACGAATTTGTAAAAAATGGTTTTCTTTTTAAAATGGTTTCCTCAGGACTCTCATCTATAATCTTTGGGTTAATGACCTGAGGTTCTTTCTTCGATTTCATGAATTGGTAAACAGCAAAGATAATGATGGCTATTAATAAAAATTTAAATGTATTACTTGTAATAACTGCAAGGCTAATGCTAATTAATCCAAACCAAAATAAAATCTTACCGAATGTTCGAGCATATCTTTGACTTCCAAAATAAACAAATAGACCTGATATTAATGTAGAGAAAATGATCCCAGGGTTAAAGAATACTACCTCTATCAACAGGACGGCTATCCCAACCACCGCGATCCAACTTCGATAATCCTCTTTTTTGAACTGTAGCATGGGGCTAACCCCCCTTTTTTTAGAATAGAAGTTTCAATAGCTGAAAGGCGTAGAGTCCTACGCCTTTTAGCATACCATTTTTTCAGCATTAAAGAGTATTAGATTCTTCTTTTTTCATCTCTTTTTCAAGCTGTGCAATTCTAGAATCAATTGTATTGCGATAGTATGCTGAATTCACCTGCTGTTCTAAGCGGTCAAGATAATTTTCCATTTCATTAAATGTATAGGATACTTTTTCACTATGGCCAGAATCCGCCTCTAGAACTTGATTCATTCGGTAATGAGCACGAGCCATATTCTCACGCCCCATTAATTCCATTCGTTTTATGTTCATATCCTTAAGCTTATGTTTCATTTCTTCGTACTTTTTTTCTAATTCTACTAATTGTTTTGCCACTTGCTCAAGGGAAGACTTTAATCTCACTGTTCTTTCTTCATATTGAAGCTGTTCGTGAAATGCAAATTGATATAGTTCTTGTTCTCCAGCCTTTAACGCTATCTCTGCTTGATGCTTTCTTTTTTCTGCAAGAGCCATCGAGTGATTAAGCTCTCTTGTAAATTCTTCTTTTAAACGATACTGTCTTTCTACCAATTTTCTTACCTTTTCCACTTCATTCTCACATTGACGAAGGTGCTGGTTTAATAAAGCAATTGGATTCTTCTTTTCCTTTTCATCTAAAACCTCATGTAAATCTGCAGCAATTGAATTTTTAATACGATTAAATAAACTCATTGTTAAATTCCTCCTTAGTTATTAAAAGTTTTTCTTAAGTTCTGCCCATTCTTTTTCAAAGTTTGTGAATGGATCGCTTTCTTCTTTATGGACTATTTCAGATTGGTTCCATTTTTTATAAACGACATAAAGAACATATGCAGCAACAACACCAATAACTGCAGGGACGTTTGAAACTGAGACCGCTAATGCAATCAACCCAAAGATTGCCCAAAACACCTTACTAGCGGTTGTTTCCGCCTTAACAAACCCTTTAAATGCGTAATACAAAATCACCAAGCTTATGAGTAGCCCTACCACTGGTCCCACATTTGCGAGCAATACAAATGCAGCGATAATACCGATCAACAATAAACCAAATTTCTTCATGTGATGCTCCTCCTTTCATTTCATGTCTTTATTCTATCGTGACGACCTTTTTTCCATAATGAGCCAGAGATATATTTTTCACTAAGACTTGGGGCGTAGTGTAACCTTGGAACACAAAAATGCTTGGGCAACTTACTTTTACCCAAGCATTTTAAAAGATATTTTCTATTGATTCATTCCCCGTGCATCCACTTTCCATGTTTCTACAACAATCCCATTCTGATGAACAACATAATAATCAAATTGGTTTACCACCGTACACGCATGATTAGGAATAATCTGTACTTTATCATTTCTTCTTAAAGAGGTTTCCTTACTGAAACTCGCCACCCCATGTTCTTCAGACAACCGTTCAATCGTAATTTCAGGATGATCAATAACCGTGCCAAACCCTTTCACTGACTCATTTCCATGTGCACCTTTGTCAAGACAAAGTGACTTGCTTCCTGTATCAAAAACCAATCTGTCTGGATAAATTCCAACAACTGAAGCTAAAACAGTCAATGCGCAATTTTCTATTTTGGTGACACCAAGTCCAATTTGCATACTATCAAAAAATACTCCATTACCTGGACGTACCTCGTTAATTCCCTCGACCAAACCAGCTACCTTATACGTTGGAGTGGAACCGACACTGCGAGTACGAATCGGAATTCCGCTTTTTTCACATTCCAACGCACTTTCCGCAACAGATTTGCCCTCTGCTATGGCAATTCTATTAATCTCAGCTTCACCCTTTGCCCCGTAAGAATGTCCAGCATGTGTAAATATTCCACCAAGAGTTAGTTTGGACAATAAAACGACCGCTTGTGCAAGTCTCACCACATCATCACCTGGCTCCACTCCACAGCGATTTAAACCAGAGTTCACCTTGATCCAAACTTCTAACGAATAAGGGCTATGTTCTAGTGATTTTTGCAGGTATTTAAGCTGCTCAACATGGTCCACTGCAATTTTCACATTTACGTTTTTCCCAAGTAGCTTCATTAATTTTTTTATTTTCAGCTCACTCGAGATCGGATACGCAATTAAAATATCCTTGATCCCTGCTGCAGCCATGACTTCTGCTTCAGAAATCTTTGCACACGTAATCCCTCCAGCTACAGCATCAAGCTGCATTTGTGCAAGTTTAATGGATTTATGTGTTTTAATATGAGGTCTTAACTTCAGTTTATTCTCAGCAGCAAAGTCAGACATTTCTTTAATATTCTTTTTTAACTTATCTAAATCAACTAATAAGGACGGTGTATCTAACTCCGTAATATGCTTTCCAATTAGATTCATTCCTTCACCTACTAACATTATTGATACATACATTCTAGCCATGCCATAATTGTTCAATCAAGTATTTTTCAATTTTAATAAAAAAACCTATTACAAATTAACGTAATAGGTTTTATCATTATTATTTATTTAGACTTGCTTCAATTTCATTTGCCATTTCAGCAACAGACACTAGTCCACCACCAGATAGGTACCAATAGTCTGGAGTTAAATATACAATATTCCCATTTTCATACGCCTTTGTCTTTTTCACTAATTCATTCTCAATAAGTTCTTTTGCAGGGTTTTCACCACTAGCTACAGCTGCACCACGATCTACCACAAATAAATAGTCAGGATTTTTTTCAGCTACATATTCAAAAGAAACATTTTGACCATGTGTTGAAACTTCAATATTTTCATCCGCAGCTGCTAAACCAAATTCACCGTGGATAATCCCAAATCTAGAACCTTTTCCATACGCACTAATGTTACCTTCGTTTGCTAAAATAATTAATCCTGTTGCACCTGATTCAGTCGCAACTTCATTTACACCAGCAATAACTTCTTCTACTTTAGCAATCTCTGCATCTACTTCCGCTTGCTTATCGAAAATTTGAGCTAACAAATCCATATTTCCTTTAAATGATTCCATATAATTTGACTGATCAAGCTCAACATATAATGTTGGACCTAGCTTACTTAATTCTTCATATTGTTCTGCCTGTCTACCAGAAATAATAATTAATCCAGGATTTAGAGAGCTAATTTTTTCAAAGTCAGGCTCTTTTAAGCTGCCAACATTCTCATATTTTGAATCTGCAAATTTTTCAAGATAGCCTGGGATATTTGCTTGAGGTAGCCCTAAAACGTCTACACCTAATTTATCTAAAGAATCTAAAATACCAAAATCAAATACAATTACATTTGTAGGATTTTTCTCAATGGTTACTTCTCCTAATTTATGTGTAAATGTAAGCTCTGTTGCTTCCTCTGTTTCAGTTGATTCTGATCCGGTAGCCTCTTCTGTACTTACTGTACCAGTTTCTTCAGTCGCAGTTGTTGTAGATCCGCACGCTGTAGCTACAAATACGAATGCAATCGTTAATAAAAGTAATGCTAACTTCTTCATTTCGTACACCCCTAATAGTTTTTTATTTATTAGGCTGTTTTCTAAAAAATTGTTGTTTTTAAACGAATTAGATTGGGCTCACTTGATTGGAACGGAAGGTGTGTGACTCCTGCGGGATCTGCAGGAAGGTGTGTGACTCCTGCGGGATCTGCAGGAAGGATGAGACCCCGCAGGCACGAGGAGGCTCATCACCTGCCCCGCGGAAAGCACACACCTGGAGTGCAAATCAACATACCTTAGTTAAATAACAACAAAGTTTACGAAACAGCTATTTATTAAAAGTTACTTTATTTACGATTCGTTCATAGAATAAGATCATATGTACAATATATTAGGGCCTTTTACTGAGGTTCCCTTGTAATTTTCTATTTTTTCAGGTACATTTAAGTTGGTTGGGTCCTTTCAGAAGTTTTAGAGTGTATACTCTATATCTGAAGGGATCTTTTTTTGACCGTTTCTAAGACTAAAAGTAAATAAAGTAATTTCAACCAAGTTTTAATAGTAAACACAAATTCTACATTTATTGATATCTCTTATGTGGATATCCATTTCATAGATTTCTTTCAATACTTTTTGATCAATGATCTCTTCTGTACGTCCTTCTTTTATGATCTTCCCGTCTTTTAATGCAACGATAAAATCAGAGTAAACGGAAGCAAAGTTAATATCGTGTAAAACAATCACCACTGTTTTCCCTAGCTCATCCACTAGTCTTCGTAACACTTGCATAATTTGAACAGAATGCTTCATGTCTAAGTTGTTTAAAGGCTCATCAAGTAGAATATATTCAGTGTCTTGAGCAATAACCATGGCGATATAAGCACGTTGTCTTTGTCCACCACTTAATTGATCAAGAAACTTATCTTGCATTTCTTCTAATTCCATGTAGCGTATCGCTTCATTTACATAATTCATATCTTCCTTTGTTAATTTCCCTTGTGAATATGGAAACCGACCAAAGCTGACTAATTCTTTTACGGTAAGTCGTAAGTTTATATGATTCGATTGCTTTAAAATCGAGATTTTCTTTGCTAAATCATTGCTTTTACTTTGGCTCAGTTCTTTGCCTTCAATATAGATATCACCACTATCCTTTGTGATCAGGCGACTAATCATGGAGAGCAATGTACTTTTTCCTGCACCATTTGGTCCGATAAAGGAGGTGATCTTCCCCTTTTTAATTTCTACAGATACATTCTCTACGACATTTTTATTTCCATATCGTTTAAAAACTTCTTTTACCCTTACCATGATTTACTCCCCCTTAATAAAAGATAGATAAAGTAAATACCACCAATAAAGTTAACAATGACACTTAATGTCGTACTAAAGGTAAAGACACGTTCAACAACAAACTGTCCCCCTACTAAAGCGATGATACTTATTAAAATTGCTCCAGTAATTAAGTAATTATGACGGTAAGTTTTTAAGAACTCATGTGCCACATTGGCTACTAATAGTCCTAAAAAAGTAATCGGACCTACTAATGCAGTTGAAATTGATACTAAAATAGCAACGATAATCAATAATCTTTTCACAACATAATCATAATTAACACCTAAGTTGACGGCATGCTCTTTTCCTAAAGCAAGTACATCTAGGTATTTAATAAAGCGATAAAAATATAGCATGACAAGGACGATAATAACGATGGAAATGACCAATAAGTCTGTATTGACATTATTAAAACTTGCAAACATGCGATCCTGCACAATGAGAAACTCATTTGGATCAATCAAAACCTGCATAAAGGTTGATATACTTCCAAAGAACGTTCCAAATATCAATCCTACTAATAAGAGAAAATAAATGTTTTGACCTTCTCCTCGAAACAATAGCTTAAATAGGATGATGGCAAATAAAACCATTAAAACAACCGAGAGTAAAAAGTTTATATTTTTATCCATCGCTGTTAGACTTGTTGAACCAAATACGAAAATAATCATTGTTTGGATTAATAGATAAAGAGAGTCTAACCCGATGATACTTGGTGTAAGGATTCGATTATTTGTAATGGTTTGGAAGATTATTGTTGAAAATGCAATGACGGCACCTGTGATGACAATAGCCAGAACTTTCTTTCCTCGTCTAGAAAGGATATATTCCCAATTACTTCCTACATCGTAAAATAAGAATAGGGCAATTAATAATAGTGATATGACCAATAAAATACTTATTTTTGCTGTATTACTCATATGCCTTTCTCCTCATCAATAGGTAAAGGAAAATTCCACTTCCTAAAACCCCTACTGTCACTCCAATCGGTATTTCATATGGATAAATAATTATTCTCCCAAATATGTCACAAGCCAGTACAAAGACGGCACCAAGTAACGCAGTATGTGATAAGCTTTTTTTCAAGTGATCGCCCATATAGATGGAGACGATGTTAGGGATGATGAGTCCTAAAAATGGAATCATACCAACTGTTAATACCACAAGCGTTGTGACCAATGCTACAATGATTAATCCGATATTAACAACCTGCTTGTATTTCAATCCAAGATTGATAGAGAACTCTTCACCCATCCCAGCGATGGTAAATTTATTCGCGTATAAATAAGCAATTAAGACGATCGGTATACTTATATATAAAAGTTCGTATCTCCCTTGAATAGTCATCGAGAAATTTCCTTGAAGCCACGATGACATATTCTGGACTAAATCATTTTTCAAAGCAAAAAAGGTTGTAATCGATCCCACAATATTTCCAAACATTAAACCTACTAATGGAATAAAGATGACATCTTTATATTTCACTTTTTCTAAGATCTTCATAAAAATAAAGGTTCCTAGAAGAGCAAATGCAAACGCAACGAGCATTTTAACAAATGGACTTGCGGATGTAAAAAACATAAGTGAAACAAGAATCCCCATTCTAGCAGAATCCATTGTCCCTGCAGTGGTAGGTGAAACGAATTTGTTTCTTGTAAGCTGCTGCATGATAAGACCACATATACTCATCGACATACCTGCAATTATGATACTAATGAGCCTAGGAAATCGACTTATAAGTAAGATTTCGACTTGGTCTTTACTTAAGTTAAAAAGATCTAAAGGTGATACGTTCGAAACCCCAACAAATAGTGAAGTGAAGGATAAAACAATTAGCGCGATGACAAGATATACAAGTTTCATAGACTCTTCCTCACAACTATTTCCTTATCGATATCTACAGTAGATAAGGATATTCATTCTCATTATAATCAAAAAAAAAGTACTACTTATTCCATAAAAATACTTGTTGCAACAAGTTTCTTAACTCCTTTAAATGATATCAATTCTCATTATCATCTGTCAATAAAAAAAAGAAAAAAAGGTATTTTTTGGTTCATAATTAAAATATAGTCAAATTTGCGCCCCTAAATTTATTTTATTATTATGCTTTCTTTTTTTTATTTTTCAATGTAACGCTATCTCCTTAGTTGTCCAAAAAGTAAAAAGAAGGTGAATAGGTTTATTTCACCTTTTTTCAGACTATTTTAGATTCTCTCTTATATGGTCAAGCATCTTTAAACAAGTATCTAATTGTTCTTTGCTCATATTTTCTGTCGCTTGTGAAATTGTCTTTAAAGCTAACGCTTCAAGATCTTTTTGTATTTTTTTACTTTCCTCTGTCAAATATATATGTTTAATTCGTCTATCATCTTTATTTGAAATACGTACTACTAAATTATTGTTAATCATATTATTAATCAAACGCGAAATACTTGCTTGGTCTCTTTCATTTTTAATTGCTAATTGATTCTGGGTTTGTCCATCTTGCTCATACAGCCGACTAAGAACCTGCCATTGTTCGTAAGTGATGGGGTAATTATTAAGGCGGAAGTTTTGATTTAACCTACTGTTCATTAAACGTGAAGCATGGAACAACTTGTAACCAATTGATTCATCTAAGAGATAATTTTTAGTAACGAAATTTTTCAACTCCTTCCCTAAATTCTATCGACATAGTTTGTTCTTTAATACAAATATATAAGCAATACAATTCACTTTGCAACTCTTTCCATTCCTATGTGCTAGCATATATTATTCTTTTAAATATGATAAAAACCGCTCAAAAATAAGCGGTTTGGTTTATATTATCGTTTCTAATTTCATTTCCTTTACGTATTTATACCGTTACAGGTACAAAGAACTCATTATATAATGCTTGAACCGCAAGTTTCTCATCTTTTTCTTTAATTCCAAACATCATGCTCACTTCTGAAGAACCTTGGTTAATCATTTCAATGTTTACACCCGCTGCAGCAAGTGCTTTTGCTGCTCTAGATGTTGTTCCTACATTATGACGCATGCCTTCTCCTACAATCATAATAAGAGAAATCTGATATTCGACACGTACTTCGTCTACTTTTAATTCTTCTGTAATACGATTTAGGATTTGCTTTTCTACCTTCGCATCCATTTGATCTTGTCTTAAAATAATCGTAATATCATCAATTCCAGATGGGATATGCTCATAGGACAAGCTAAAATCTTCTAAGATTTGAAGCAATTTACGTCCAAAACCAATTTCACGGTTCATTAAATATTTACTAATATAAATACTGCAGAATCCTTTATCAGATGCAATTCCAATCACTGGACCATTTGAGTTTTCACGCTCATTTACCACTCTCGTTCCAGGAGCAGAAGGATTATTTGTATTTTTAATATTCACTGGAATTCCGGCACGAAAAGCAGGAATTAATGCCTCATCATGGAAAACAGAGAATCCAGCGTATGATAACTCTCGCATCTCACGATAAGTTAGTTCTTTAATTTCCTTAGGATTCGTGACAATGTTTGGATTTACAGAGTATACTGCATCAACATCGGTAAAGTTCTCATATAACTCTGCTTTGATTCCGTTTGCTAAGATAGACCCTGTAATATCTGAACCACTGCGAGAAAAAGTGAGGACATCTCCATCCTTTGTATAGCCAAAGAACCCTGGGAAAATGACAATTCCTTCGCGCTCTCTCAATTTATACAATAATTCATAAGACTCAGGGAGAACACGAGCATTACCAGGCTCATCACTAACGAAAAGCCCTGCTTCTTTTGGGTTCACATATTGCGCTTTAATTCCTTGATGTTGAAAATAAGCAGCAATCAATTTTGCATTATTATCTTCCCCACTTGCTTTTATTGCATCAAGGTATCGTTCAGGTTTGCTTTTATTACCATCTAATAATTCAAGTAAATCATGTTTAATTGTCTCTATTATGTCATTTGAAAGATGTAACTCCTTGGCAATACTTTCATAACGAGCAATGACTGCTTGAAATAAATCGTCTGCGTTTTCACCCTTTAAATACTGCTCAGCCAGTGCAATTAATAAATCCGTTACTTTAATATCATCAGAGTAGCGCTTTCCAGGAGCAGATACTACGACTACTTTTCTTTTTGGATCTGATAATACAATTTGATATACTTTCTCTATCTGTTGTCCTGATGCTAATGAAGTACCACCAAATTTTACAACTTTCATTCTTACATCCCCTAATTTATATATTTTTCAAATAATTTAGTTTCTATTATTACTCTTTTGCGAGAAAGAATCAAGCTTTTTTCTCCTCTATATGCACAAATGTTCTTTCCACAAGTACATTTGGTGTTTTTTTTGCTTTTCTGATATTCCTATTCTATTTTTTCTAGTCCCTTTTAATCTATGCACGATCTTTCTGTTAATATAGAATTAACATTTCGAATTCTGAAAGGAGTCATACCATGTCTAAAAAGCTAATCATTACCCAAGACCTTAATGACAGCCTACGTGAACAAGTGGTGAATTTAGTCCCGGATTGGGATGTTATTATTGGTAAACAGCCGGAGGTTTGGAGCCAGCATTTAAAAGATGCCGAAATCATTGCTGGATGGAAAAAGGAAATCGCCGACGTATGTATTAAAGATGAATCTTCACTTAAATGGCTACAGAGTTGGAGTGCTGGTGTGAATAGCTTTCCTTTAAATGAGATGGAAGCAAAAAACATATTACTGACAAGTGCCAATGGTGTTCATGCTTATCCTATTTCAGAAACCATTTTTGCATTAATGCTTGGACTTACACGTAAACTTCACTCTTATATTCGAAATCAACAAAGTAAAACATGGCACCATGCAAATTTAAGAGGGGAAATACATGAGAAAACCATCGGAATTATTGGCGTTGGTGCAATCGGGAAAGAAACAGCCAAGCTTGCGAAAGCATTTGGGATGAAGGTACTCGGTATACGTCATTCTGGAAAACCAGAAGATCATGTAGATGAGATGTACAGAATCGATCAGCTTGATAAAGTTCTACCTCAGTGTGATTATGTTGTCGTTACCTTGCCATTAACTCCTGATACATATCAGCTTTTTGGAAGAAAACAATTTGAACAAATGAAGCCTACAGCTTGTTTCATCAATATAGGCAGAGGTGAAATCGTCATTGAAAACGAATTAATTGAAGCTTTACAAATTGGAAAAATTGGGTGTGCAGGCCTTGATGTATTTGAAACTGAGCCACTAAGTTTAGAGAGTCCTTTATGGGAAATGGAAAATGTCATTATTACTCCCCATACATCTGGTGCAACTGAATACTACAATCAAAGAGTGATAGAAACTATTTTCATTCCAAATTTAAAAACCTATTTGGAAGGAAATACACCGACCATTAATTTAGTTGATTATAAAAAGGGATATTAATAGATAAAGAAAACTTGGCAGTTGCCAAGTTTTCTTTACCGATTTACGCTTCCCTGCCTTAATACGGATAACGAATAATCTTCATTTTTAACCGCGACCGGCTGTGGTTTTGATTTTCGTATATAAGCCATCCAATATGCACCGGCAACAAAAATACTACCACCTACCGCATTTCCTAAAAAGACGGGAACAAAGTTATAAAAATATTCTCCCCATGTAAAGTAACCGGCAAATATAGCTGCCGGGATAATAAACATATTGGCAACTACATGTTGAAATCCGATCGCGACAAATGCCATCGTCGGAAACCAGATTCCAAGTATTTTCCCCCCAATATCCTTTGAACCGTATGATAGCCAGACAGCCGCTGCTACAAGCCAATTACATCCAATACCTGAAATGAATGCCTGTAAAAATGTAGCATGAAGCTTATGCTCAGCAAGATCAATCGTTAACGAAAGATACGGGCCATATTCTGTTAACCCTACAATATGTCCAAAGAAATAAGCAACAAAAGAAGCACCTAGAAAATTACTTGTTGTAATAAAGAATACATTAATGATTAGCTGCTTTGTTCTTATTCTTTTTGCCATCCTAGCAAGTGGAACAGCCATCATATTTCCAGTTAATAGCTCTCCCCCAGCGATTAATGTTAGTATTAGTCCTAACGGAAACAGTGAAGCTCCGAGCAGTGTTGAAAAGCTTCCCCATTCAGCTGGTAGGTTCGCCGTCACGCGTATATAAAGTAAAAACCCTAATGCAATAAACGCTCCTGCTTGAAAGCCTAAAATAACCGACTCTACGATGTTTAAATTGGCCTTTTTACACCCAGCATCCACAGTATACTGAGCAATTTCTTGGGGTTTATAAAAACCCATGTAAATCAGATCCCTTCTTACATATTGTAAAATTTAAAATCTACTTCACATTATATAGAAGAATTTTGAAGTTAATTGTGAACAACTTTTTAACATTTACCATCAAACGCTTACAAGGCTGTAAATTGTTACAAAAAAAATAACTGTATTACCAATAATGAAAATACAGTTATGAAATGCTTATTTTTTTATAATCCTTATCGGCGTACCTTTCTCTACAGATTCTAGCGCAGCGTATGTGACCTGTTGAGTTCTAAATGCATCCTGATAATCTGAGAGTATCCCTGATGTATCTCCAGTAAGAACAGCATGGATAAATGCTTTATTTTCTAGCTCATAAGGATTCTGTTTATTTTCAAATTCCTCTTTTATAAGCTGACTATTAACTACTAATTTATCGTGTGATAAATCAATCAACCCTTTATCGGTATAAAAAGTAAGACCAGCTCTAAAATAGTCATTTGGTAAGATACAGGTGTTGGAGATATTGGCAACGATTCCGTTCGAAAGTTTAAGATTCACTGTTCCTACGTCTGCCACAGTCACAGAGTCTACTTGATTATGCATCACTCGATTCCCAAAATAAGAACTTACCTCCTCCACTTCACCACATACAAACCGAAGAAGATCGACAATATGAGTAGTTTGCTCTATTAATTGGCCACCCGAGCCTTCTTGATTTCTCCACCAAGGAACCAGTGGCATACTACCAGACCATTGTCCTAAAACCATCCCAACTTGATAGTCACTTAAAAGGGATTTTAATTTCCTGGTAGAATCCATATAACGGAAATGGTAGCCTACTGATGTAATGAGCGATTTCTTTTCAATTTCTTTTAAAATGTGCTGTGGTGTTTCGATATTTGTGCCAAGAGGTTTCTCAACGAAGAATGGTATTCCTCTTTCGATTAGTGCGATTTCAATTTCTCCATGAGCAAACGGAGGAACACTGATGTAGACCGCATCTAAATTCTCACCATCAAGCATATCGGTAAGATTCGCATATCCTCTTACATCAGTAAAGTCACTCGCAAATGAATCCGCTTTCTCTTTACTCGTCCCACAAACCGCCTTAAATTTAACTTCCGGGAAATTATATAAAATTTTACTATGTACCTTACTAAACCATCCTGTTCCAACTAAACCAATATTCAATGCCAACAAATTCACTCCTTTTTAAGCTACTGCTAATATATTCATTTAACATTCTATTAACAGTGTAGCTTAAAAAACGTTCATTGTTAACCGATATTTTTTAATTTTCAAAAAATACCCCCTCAACGATAGTCCTGTAAAGGGGGTAGAAATAATTTTATTATGCTGTTTTTTCTCTTTTAGTATTTTTCGATTTTGATCTATTGTCTACTGTTGCTTCTCTAATTCTCTGAATATCCTTCTTCATAAGGACTGCCGTAACAAGAGCAACAATTAAAAGTACAGCAAAGATATAAAAGGTTGCATCGTAGCTTTGAGTAGCATCACTAATAGTGGCTACGATCATTGGGCCAGCGATTCCTGCACATGACCAAGCTGTTAGTAGATAACCATGGATAGCCCCTAATTGCTTTGTACCAAAAAGATCTCCGATGAATGCAGGCAGCGATGCAAATCCCCCACCATAGATTGATAGAATAACAAAGATGAAGATCTGAAACATAATAGGGTTTGATGTTCTTGGGAGTAAAAGAAATAAAACAAGCTGTACAGAGAAGAAGATAAGGAAAATATTACCCCTACCTAAATAATCTGAAATTGAAGCCCAGCCAATACGCCCTAAGCCATTAAATAACCCCATAATTCCAACCATTGATGCAGCAGCTACCACCGACATTCCTACTTTTTCTTGTGCCATTGGTGATGCAACTGATATCAGCATAATTCCTGAGGAGATATTGATAAAGATCATAACCCAAAGCAGCCAAAACCTTTTGGTCTTTACAGCTTCATTTGCTGTTAATTGGGCCAAATCAGCCTGAACTGTTTGAGATTTGCCAGCTTTTTTATTATTTTCCATTCCCTTAGGCATCCAGCCAACAGGTGGTCTTTCAATATAAGAAGCACCACTCAGCATTAAGACTAAATAAGCTCCTCCTAAGATATAAAAAGTAGTTGAGATTCCGACTGATTGAATTAAAGCTGCTGCTACAGGACTTGCAATTAAAGATCCTGCACCAAAGCCCATAACGGCCATTCCAGTCGCCAAACCTCTTCGATCTGGAAACCATTTTACTAATGTTGAAACAGGAGAAATGTACCCCATGCCTAACCCTATCCCACCAATAACTCCATAAGTAAGATAATACAAGGTTAATGACTCAATTTGAATGGCAAAGCCGGAACCTACTAATCCAGTTGAAAAGAGAATGGCTGCAATTGTTGCTGATTTACGAGGCCCCCACTTTTCTACGAATCTACCAAAAGTTGCAGCGGATAAACCAAGAAATAAGATTGCTATGGTGAATGATAAAGTTACCTCTTTACTGTTCCAGCCTAGCGTATCTGAAAGTGGATTTTTAAATACACTATATGCATATGTGGAACCTATAGACAAATGGATAGCGATTGCAGATAACGCAATAAGCCAACGGTTTTTTTTCATTTTTATACCCATTCCTTTCGCTTCGCTCAAGGCACAAAACGTAATGAAACGTTTGCTTTGAGCTCTTTTTTGGCAAATCTATAGCCATAGGGATACCAATTAACTACAAATCACGCGGAGGT
>JBEQAC010000048.1:0-16142 GCA_041640535.1 Bacillaceae bacterium | reverse complement strand
TTACATTTTAAATCCATCCCTATCAACGGAGGATATCTCAGTGATTGCAAAAGAAAAGGGGATTCATCAGGTTCAATCGGATGAAGCTGTTTATGGAAAAGGAGCAAAACGTTGTTGTCCTAAAGAGGATATCCTCTCTGAACACTTAGTTAGAAAAGCTCTAGCTCTACATCAGTTGAAGGAAATATATATTGATGAATTAAAGCAAAATGAGCAATATGAATTGTTTACAGACTTAGAAATGCCACTGTCGCTTATTTTGGCTGATATGGAATCAGAAGGAATAAGTATGGATATTCCGAGATTGCAAATGATGGGAAAAGAAATCGCAGAAAAGCTTGCAACCATTGAAAAATCCATCTTTCAAGCAGCAGGAGAAGAGTTTAATATTAATTCACCAAAGCAATTAGGCGTTATTCTCTTTGAAAAACTGAACCTACCAGTAGTTAAGAAAACAAAGACAGGCTATTCTACCTCAGCGGATATACTGGAAAAGCTAGCAGATAAACATGAAATCATTCATTCTATATTAGACTATCGTCAGCTTGGAAAATTACAATCGACCTATATCGAAGGGTTATTAAAGGTCGTTCATAATGACACATCGAAGGTTCATACCATTTTTAATCAAGTACTAACACAAACAGGCAGATTAAGCTCGACCGACCCAAATCTTCAAAATATCCCTATACGGTTAGAGGAAGGGCGTAAAATAAGACAAGCATTTGTACCTTCAGATAACGATTGGATCATTTTTGCAGCAGACTATTCGCAAATTGAGTTGCGAGTGCTTGCACATATTGCAAATGATAAAAGTCTCATCGACGCATTTAATCATGACCTTGATATTCATACGAAAACGGCTATGGATGTTTTCCATGTAGGTACAGATGAGGTTACGTCCGATATGCGCAGACAAGCAAAAGCGGTTAATTTCGGAATTGTTTATGGTATTAGTGACTATGGATTATCTCAGAGCTTAGGGATTACAAGAAAAGAAGCTGGAAAATTTATAGAGCGATATTTAGAAAGTTTTCCTGGAGTGAAGGAATATATGGAAGATATTGTTCAGGATGCAAGGGAAAAAGGTTATGTGTCCACTTTGTTACATCGTAGAAGATACATTCCCGAGATTACTGCCCGGAATTTTAACATTCGCAGTTTTGCAGAGAGAACAGCCATGAATACACCAATACAGGGTAGTGCGGCAGATATTATTAAAAAGGCCATGATTGATATGGCTAGCCGACTTGAAGAGGAAAACCTACAAGCAAAATTACTATTACAGGTTCACGATGAACTGATTTTTGAAGCACCAAAAGATGAAATAGAAAAATTAGAAAAAATTGTACCAGAAGTCATGGAAAATGCGGTTGAATTACGTGTTCCGCTTAAGGTTGATTATTCCTATGGACCAACCTGGTATGATGCGAAGTAAAGGATGGAACGAAGATGCCTGAATTACCAGAGGTAGAAACAGTAAGACGGACTCTCTTGGGTCTTGTTTCCGGAAAAACAATTCAATCCGTTGAAGTATTTTGGCCAAAGATGATAAAAAAGCCAGAGGATGTGGCTCAGTTTACTGATGCGCTAAAAGGGCAAACCATTCACGATGTAGAACGAAGAGGAAAGTTTATTAAATTTATTCTGGATGACTATACTCTTGTGTCTCATTTAAGAATGGAAGGACGTTATGGACTCTATCCCAGTGAAGAACCTTATGATAAGCACACTCATGTCTTAATTACATTTTCTGATGGATCCCAGCTACGTTATAAGGATGTTAGAAAATTTGGAACGATGCATTTATTTATTAAAGGTGAAGAGGAAGCAACATTGCCACTTGCTCAGCTAGGTCCAGAACCTTTTTCTTCGGAATTTACGGAGAAGCGATTAAAGGAACAGTTAAAGAAAACAAATCGAAAAATAAAGGTGGCGTTATTAGATCAAAAGATTGTCGTTGGTCTAGGTAACATTTATGTTGATGAAGCTTTGTTTCGAGCAGGAATTCACCCCGAGAGAGAAGCTAATTCACTTAAATCTCGTGAAATTAAAAGGTTATTTGAGGAAATTGTACAAACACTTCAAGAGGCAGTTGATAAAGGTGGGAGTACCATCCGTTCCTATGTGAATTCACAAGGCGAAATAGGGATGTTTCAACTCCAATTATTCGTCTATGGCCAAAAAGGAGAAGCTTGTAAAAGGTGCGGTACCAACATTGAAAAAACGGTTGTCGGCGGTAGAGGTACACACTATTGCCCTAAATGTCAAAAAAACTAAAAGATGGACTTTTCACATAAGATGGGCTCCTTCCATATACTAACTTAGCGATTGTAAGGAAGGAGCTTTATCAGATGGTGGAATACATTTCTCTATTATTGTTAGCATTTGCTGTTAGTTTAGATAGTTTTAGTGTTGGATTTACTTATGGCTTAAGGAAAATGCAAATCCCTTTTAAATCAATCGTGATGATTGCATCTTGCTCAGCTTTAACGGTTTTAATCGCTATGGGTGTTGGAAATACCATTTCTACATTCTTATCCCCTGAAATTGCAGAAATGATCGGTGGTATCGTTTTAGTATTAATTGGAGGATGGATTTTGTATCAATTTTTTCGACCTTCTAATGAAGGACATGAAAGTATTGCTCAAAAGAAAACATTAGTAAAGGTTGAAATAAAATCATTGGGTCTAGTCATTCAAATATTACGAAGACCAATGGAGGCTGATTTTGATAAATCAGGTACAATTACGGGTATAGAAGCCTTTTTGTTAGGCTTAGCACTTTCCCTTGATGCTTTTGGTGCTGGGATCGGTGCTGCACTACTTGGGTATTCACCGTGGATAATGGCCATATTTGTCGCTGTTATGAGTTCTTTATTTGTTACGACAGGTATACGATGTGGCAGATTTCTTTCCAAAATGAAATGGGTTGAAAAATTTACTTTTTTACCTGGAGTTTTATTAATTGTCATTGGAATATGGAAATTTTAATTATTGACATAAGCGTAGATATTTAGGAGGAAGATCCGATTTTGACATTAACGATTGGTTTAACAGGTGGAATTGCTAGTGGAAAAAGCACCATTTCAAGAATGTTGATTGAGATGGGGGTTCCGGTAATTGACGCAGATGTGATTGCAAGAGAAGTGGTTGAAGTAGGTCAAAGCGCATATGAACAAATTGTGAAGGTTTTTGGAAATGAGATCTTATTAGAAGATAGAACAATCAACCGTGAAAAACTAGGCTCGATTATTTTTAATGATCCTTCTAAACGAGAACAATTAAACAAGATTGTCCATCCTGCTGTTCGTAAATCAATGTTGGAAAAGAAAGAGTTCTTTATAAACCAAGGAGAAAAAGCAATCATTTTAGACATCCCTCTCCTGTTTGAAAGTAAATTAACATATCTTGTTGATAAGACCTTGGTTGTTTATGTTGATGATCATATACAAATGGAACGGTTGATGAATCGAAATCACTATACAGAAGAAGAAGCTAAAGCTCGAGTTGCGTCTCAAATGCCTTTAAAACAAAAACTTACATTTGCAGATGCCGTTATCAATAATAACGGAACAAAACAAAACTCAAAGAAGCAATTAATTGAAATTTTAAAAAGATGGAAAATATGTTAATTCATTTATGAACTTTCCGGTAGATAATTTCTAAGAGGATAGGGAAAATTAAAATTGAATGGCTTTTTCCCGCCATCATCAAAATGTGAAAAAAAAATTTCACCCCCCCTGACAGTTGTATAAAAAAATTGAAAAGTTTATTGCAAAAACAGATCAAACAAAGTATACTATTTTTCGTGAACTTCTTACATGCGCAGGTTTTGTGACTACTTAAAGGGTTAGGACCTCCTAGGACTAACTTTCCCCCGTGGTAGATTTTCACATGCCATTGCAAAGATTTCATGAATATTGGTTAAGGGGGAATTAAATAATGGAAACAATGGGTCGTCATGTAATCTCTGAATTATGGGGATGTGACTTCGAAAAATTAAATAATGTTGATGAAATTGAAAGAACGTTTGTTAATGCTGCTTTAAAATCAGGTGCGGAAGTACGCGAGGTTGCATTTCATAAATTTGCTCCACAAGGAGTTAGTGGTGTGGTTATTATCTCTGAATCACATTTAACAATCCACAGCTTCCCGGAGCATGGCTATGCAAGTATCGATGTTTACACTTGTGGTGATTTAGATCCTAATATTGCTGCAGATTTTATTGCTGAAGCTTTAGGGGCACAAACAAGAGAGAATATCGAGTTACCGCGTGGGATGGGACCTGTTCAAGTGAAACCTTCACAAGTGAAAGCTCTTTAAAAAAACTTAATAATAGAATAAAATGATAAGAGGTGTATATTATGCACCTCTTTTTATTATATACTTAAATGGAAAAATAAACGAAATTAGAAAATAAAAGGAGTGGCCAATCAAAAATGGGGAAACTAAGCGGATTCTTTACAAATCATAATGAAACTAGAGACGACCACAAGAATGAGGCATTAAGAAGTCACTATTATAAAACTTCGCAAAAAAAAGCTTTGGAAGCGGTTAAAGACATGATTAACCAAATGCCAGGATATGAAATTTCTGCTGTTTCTGAAGAACGTGGAGAAATGAGTGTAAAAGGAAAGAAGGTATTTATGGTTGTTACTGCCATAAATGTAAGACCTTTTGAGACATCCGTCGATTTTTCGGTAACGACAGAAACCATGTTATTACCGATTGATTTTGGACATAGTCAAAAAGTGATTAAAATGATGTATGAAAAACTAGATAAGATCCTCCCATATGTTGGTACTGCTAGCGGGAATTGAATGGTTACCTTTGTTTTAACTTTATTAATACTTGTGCTATTGACAGCTTTCTTATAAGATTAAAGTATATCATGCTTGAAGAATTTTAAAGTTCTTCTCTATTGAATAGATGGGAGCTGTTTTACAATGAAATGCCCTACCTGTCAACATAATGGAACTAGAGTGTTAGATTCTCGTCCAGTTGATGATGGACGAGCTATTAGAAGAAGACGGGAATGTGAGGAATGCCAGTATCGTTTTACCACGTTTGAAAAAGTAGAAGAAATTCCTTTAATCGTTGTGAAAAAAGAGGGAACTCGAGAGGAATTTAATCGTGAAAAAATTCTTCGTGGGCTTATTAAAGCGTGTGAAAAGAGACCGGTCGCCCTTAAACAATTAGAAGATATTACCCATGAAGTTGAAAAAGAACTACGAAATTTAGGTATCTCAGAAGTAAAAAGTGATGCTGTTGGTGAATTAGTGATGGATCGCCTAGCCACGATAGATGAGGTAGCATATGTTCGTTTTGCCTCTGTTTACCGTCAATTTAAGGATATTAATGTTTTTATTGATGAGCTAAAAGAACTAATAAAAAAAGAACGATAGAAAAAAGAGCTTAAGTGAATAGATTTAAGCTCTTTTTCTTAATGGCTGTTTTCTAAAAGATGTTATTTTTAAACGAATTAAATGGGGTAGGTTGATTGGAACGGATATGTGTGACTCCTTCGGGATCTGCAGGAAGGATGAGACACCGCAGGTATGAGGAGGCTCATCACCTGCCCCGCGGAAAGCACACACCTGAAGTGCAAATCAATATTATTATTATTATGTTAGGAAGGCTATGATGAAGAATGGAACAGCATTGGAAGGAATTGCTTGCCGTTGATCGGTATATCGTCAAATCGGCAGGACTAATTTTAGATTATGACAGAAAAGTTTTAACCCTACTTTATCAACCATTAATTGGCGCTAAAGCTTTTTCGCTTTATATGACGTTATGGAGTGAATTAGAGCAAAATCGGCTTTGGGGTGAGGAAAACACTCATCATAGCATTATGATTCTTCAGCAATGTAATCTGAGTGAGATTTATCATGAAAGAATTAAGCTAGAAGGAATTGGGCTTTTAAAGACATATGTACAGGAAGAAGCTGATAGCAGACTTTTTATTTATGAACTACAGCCGCCTCTTGCTCCTAACAAATTTTTCAATGATGGAATGCTCAATATCTTTTTGTATAATCAGATAGGAAAGAATAAATTCATCAAACTTAAACAATTTTTCTCGGATGATATCATTGATCCAGACTCTTTTAAAGCAGTGACAAAATCATTTGATGAAGTATTTAAGTCTATAAAGCTGGAGGATCTAGTCAAGAATGTCTCGGTTGAAGCTCACCAAGATTTAGAGATTGAGGCCACGAAAGAATATTTCTCAAGAGAAACAGACTATCAGTTTTATTTAAATGATGAGACCTTTGATTTCGATTTATTACTTGCTGGCATGAGTGAGGTCATGATACCAAGTAAATCCATTACACCGAAAGTAAAAGAAGCCATTAAAAAGTTAGCTTATCTTTATCATATAAATCCAATAGAAATGCAAAATATTGTCATGAGTGCATTTGATCACTACGAAAATATCGACATCGAAAAATTAAGAAAAGCAGCAAGAGATTGGTACCAATTCGAGCATGGAAATGTACTCCCTACTTTATGTGAACGTACTCAGCCTATTCCCCTTCGAACAATGAAAGACCAACAACCAAAAACCAAAGATGAAGAGCTCATGATTGTACTAGAGCAAATTTCACCCAAACAGTTGTTAACAGATCTTTCTGGCGGCATTGAGCCAGCAGCGGTTGACTTGAAAATAATTGAAGATATCATGTTCCAGCAAAAGTTATTACCTGGAGTGGTGAATGTCTTAATTTATTATGTCATGCTTAAGACTGATATGAAGCTGTCCAAAGCATATATTGAAAAGATTGCAAGTCATTGGACAAGGAAAAATGTAAAAACAGTTAAGGAAGCTATGGCACTTGCAAAAGAAGAAAATAGGGAATACCAAAAATGGGCTAATCAAAGAAAACAGGGAAGTACTGCGAAGGCGAATACTAAGAAACCAACTCCTAAGAGTGAGGACCAGGAAGCTATTTCCGAAGAAAAAAAGCTATTACAAGAAAGAGCGGCTAAAATAAAAGAAATGCTTAACTCGTCTAATAAGGAATAGAAGATTTCTTCTGGTGGAGGAGAATAAATGAATCAGCCATCATATTTAGAAAGAGTCATACAGTATCATTCAGAGAAGGTAAAACTGTATCAACATGTTAATAAAAATTTTTTGTATGCAATTCTTGAATTTCAACAGGCCTATTCTGACTTATTTACTGAAAAGGAATACGGCAAAATTCTTCATTACTGTTTCGAACAAACATCAAGTGTAAATACATTTTTTACATTGTTAGAGCAACAATTGGTGGACAGTGGTGAGATTAAAATGAGACGAATGGCAGCACTAAAAGAGCAGCAGCAGGTAGAAAAAGAAAAAGAGCGAGAAAGTAAATTTAAGCAACTTGAACAGACAAAGAAAGTAAAGACAAATTCACCAACAACAAATCAGGCGACGGAAAAGGCGAATCCTGAACCTGAAAGTAAATGGGGAAAACGTTTTTCAGACCTAGAATCAAAATTAAAAGAAAAGCGAATCCAACAAAAATCGGCGATGGGGAAACAAACACCACACTCGCCTCGTTTTGTGGTTCCATATGATACAAATACAAAAAAAACAATAAAATCTCATACAACAATGGATGAGAAAAGAATGCGTACAGTTGAAAATGTTGTGAAATCTCTTTATGAACAGGGATCGTATTCTTTAGATAAAATCGCAAAAATGGCTCGTGTAGATATAGAAATGGTGAAACAAATATTAAAACGATGAGAGGAGTTCTAGGATGGAGCGAATAGGAAGGCTCATAGGTGATATGGGAAAAATGGAAGTAATTGACCAGTATACTTGTCCAAAATGCAATCGTGAAGTAAAGACAGTCCGCATGAAAATGATTGGCGGAGAAAACAAAGGCGAATGGCAAATTCTAAAAAATGAATGTGATTGCCGATTGGCTAGTGAAACAGTAGAGGCCGCAAGGCAAGCGAAAATCAGATTTTTTGAGAAGTTTTCAATTTTAAATGACGACTTAAAAAATGCTGAATTTTCAAACTTTAAAACAGAATATGAGAGTCAAGATCAAGCACTCGAGAGAATTTTTCACTATTTAGAGAGTTTCACTAAGAAAGAATCAATCTTTATTTATGGAGATAAAGGTAGAGGTAAAAGTCATCTAGCCGTTTCCGCTTATAAATTCGTAAAGAGCTTAGGCTACACGGCTCTCTTTTTTGATGTACCAAAGCTACTTAATGTGATTAGAAGTATTATTAGAAAAGACATCGATATATCGGAAAATGATTTATTCTCAGCCATTGAACAGGTAGATTTATTGATTTTAGATGATATCGGTGCAGAAAGAAAAACAGAGTGGGTCGAAGAGGTGATGTTTTTATTAATCAATCAAAGACAGGGTAAAAGTACAATTTATACTTCAAACTTAGATATAAAAGAACTAGAAGAACGATATGGTGGCCGAATTGCAGATCGAATCAAAAATAAAATGGATGAATCCCATATTATTAAGATTAATACACCACACAGCTATCGTTCCAAAAATTTAACTTTGAATCAATAAGTGAAAAGAAACGAGGGATCTATTAGTTAAACTAATGTTCCTTCGTTTCTTTTTTTGTTTTGTTCTACCTCCAATTAACCATTCTAAATTTGTCCCATTCCCCATATACATAGAAACAGGGTACTGGCAAAAGGAGGGACAAACTTGATCGAAGTTAATTTTCAAGAAGCTTTAGATGCACAAATGGTGTATAAGCGACTGTCAAAAGCTAAACTTAATAAATCAATCAAATACATAGAATTTCAATACAATCAAGAACAAAGTAATTCCATATCTATTTTCATTAACAACAAAAAAGAAAAGGTGATTTCAAACTTCCTTATTCCTGTTTTAACCAACTATATGATTGAGTGTAAGGAAGATTCTTGGTTATTATCTATAATCGAAAACGACTTTTACTTTACTGATTATGAAGAACAATATCAGATTCTTCAAATTGCACATGCATTAATAGAAGGGCAATACGAGGATATTCCTGAATCAAAGGATTTGGTATCAAGAGAGGAACTTTTGAAATCGTCTCTTCTGGAATTTATAGAAGATCCAATTTCGTTTTCATTTGAATCATTCGTGAAGTTTAGGCTGCGCGAATATGGAGAACAGTTATATAAAATAATTGAATTAGCGATAGACGAGTATAAATTGGAGCAGGAATATCAAAACTTCATCCAAAACTTAAGGGACTTTACTGCAGAACGAAAACCAAAATTAGAAAAATTACACATTTTACACGATGAACAATTTTTATTTTTTAATGAATCCTTCATTGAAATGAAGCAGTCTGAAATGATAAAATTTATCGATCGTAAATTAGTACTTAATCACCCAATGTATATTGATTCAACGGTTATTGCACCTCTTGTTTCGATATCACCAGATTCAATCTCGATTTATACAAATGAAATTGACCATGGGATGATTCAAACCATTCAAAATGTTTTTTTAGAACGTGTAAAAATTTACTCTAAACATTATTTTGATCAAGTGAAGCTACAAAAGAAAATTTAAACTTAACAAAATCTTTTTTGTACTCTTGATTTCTTTTGCAATAAACCATATAATACTTACCATATATTGATTTGTAAAAGTAAATAGTACAAAAAGTTATGATAAGGATATGAGTGATTTTATACGGTTCAAAGAGAGGGAAGGCATGCTGAGAACTTCCTAACACGATTTAACCACTTACCACCTTTAAACTTCAGTAGTGAACATAAGAATTGTTCTTATAAATAATTACTGACGGGAATCCCGTTATCGTTTTTCTTGAGCCATGTTAACGAGCATTGTTAATATGGGAACAAGGGTGGAACCACGAATTTATTTATATAAGCTCGTCCCTTTTTTAGGGGCGAGTTTTTATTTTTGCCCAAAAGAGGTAAAAGGTAGAATTTTTTAAGGAGTGAAAAAGTCATGTTAGAAGTAGTAAAAATTACATTTCCAGACGGAGCAGTAAAGGAGTTTCCCAAAGGCACAACGACTGAAGATATAGCGGGCTCAATTAGTCCAGGGTTAAAAAAGAAATCTCTTGCAGGAAAATTAAATGGTCAACCAATTGACCTACGTACAGAAATCCATGAGGATGGAGAGATTGCAATTATTACGCAGGACGGTGAGGAAGGTTTAGAAATCTTACGTCACAGTACTGCTCACTTAATGGCACAAGCCATTAAGCGTCTATATAAAGATGTAAAATTAGGGGTAGGACCTGTTATTGAAAATGGGTTTTATTATGATATTGACATGGAAGGCTCTTTAACACCAGAAGACCTACAACTCATTGAAAAAGAAATGAAAAAAATTGCGAACGAAAACCTTGAAATCGTGAGACAAGAGGTTAGTCGTGAAGATGCAATTAACAAATTTAGTGAGCTTGGAGATCATCTAAAACTTGAATTAATTGAAGCCATTCCATCTGGAGAACAGGTTTCCCTTTATGAGCAAGGTGAGTTCTTTGATCTTTGCCGCGGTGTGCATGTCCCATCAACAGGTAAAATAAAAGAGTTTAAGCTACTCAGCATTGCTGGCGCATACTGGCGAGGGGATAGTAAAAATAAAATGCTTCAACGTATTTACGGAACAGCCTTCTTTAAAAAAGCGGAACTTGATGAGCACTTACGTTTGTTAGAAGAAGCGAAGGAACGTGATCATCGAAAGTTAGGAAAGGAACTAAATCTTTTTACAAACTCGCAAAAAGTAGGACAAGGTCTACCACTTTGGTTACCAAAAGGGGCTACCATTCGTCGTGTAATCGAGCGTTATATTGTTGATAAAGAAGAGCGATTAGGGTATAGCCATGTTTATACTCCGGTTCTAGGGAGTGTTGAGCTTTATAAAACATCTGGACATTGGGATCACTACCAAGATGGGATGTTTCCGAAAATGGAAATGGACAATGAGGAACTTGTTTTACGCCCTATGAACTGTCCGCATCATATGATGGTGTATAAAAATGAAATTCACAGCTATCGCAAACTACCGATTCGTATTGCTGAGCTTGGGTTAATGCATCGCTATGAAATGAGTGGAGCTCTATCAGGTTTACAACGTGTAAGAGGGATGACGTTAAATGATGCCCATATCTTTGTTCGTCCAGATCAAATTAAAGAAGAGTTCATTCGAGTGGTGAATTTAATCCTTGAAGTTTACAAGGATTTTGGATTAAATGACTATAGCTTCCGACTTTCATACCGTGACCCAGAAGATAAAGAAAAATACTTTGATGATGATGCAATGTGGGAAAAAGCACAAAGCATGCTAAAAGAAGCAATGGATGATCTTGGTCTTGATTATTATGAAGCAGAAGGTGAAGCAGCTTTCTATGGTCCAAAACTAGATGTTCAAGTACGTACAGCACTAGGAAAGGATGAGACTTTATCCACTGTTCAATTAGACTTCTTGTTACCAGAGAGATTTGATTTAACATATGTTGGAGAAGATGGAAAACAGCATCGTCCTGTTGTTATTCACCGAGGTGTTGTATCAACGATGGAACGCTTTGTTGCCTTTTTAATTGAAGAATACAAAGGAGCATTCCCAACTTGGTTAGCTCCCATTCAGGTACAAGTCATACCAGTTTCTCCAGGAGCTCACTTAGATTATGCGAAAAAGGTTCAAGAGGACTTACAAGCTCAAGGCTTTAGAGTGGAGCTTGATGAGCGAGATGAGAAAATTGGATATAAAATTAGAGAAGCACAAATGCAAAAGATTCCTTATATGCTTGTAGTCGGTGATAATGAAGTTGCTGAACATGCCGTTAATGTTCGGAAATATGGTGAACAAAAATCTGAAACAGTTTCGTTTGCTGAGTTTAGCCAAGCACTAAAGGAAGAAGTAACTCATTAAAAAAAGCTTGATATAAAATAAATACTCTGTTACAATGAATCTCGTGCTAAAAAAACCGATATACTTGACGTGCTATTCATAAGCATGGTATAGTATCTGAGGATAACTGAATACTTGTTTGGTAATAAGCAGAAGCGCCCGCTTCTCACCTGATTGACGCATGAATGTAGTTAACAGGTTTACGAGATTCTCTTTAAATTACGTTTAAATGAAATCGTAAAGTGTGGGTGTAATATGCATCCACACTTTTTTATTGTAAACCTGGAAGATTAGGTTGAATATGAAAATCATTGGTTGAAGAAGCCGTGTTCGGCATATCAAATAAGGAATTCGGCAAATTACCTTGGAGGTGGCTAATTATTAGCAAAGACATGATGGTTAATGAGGGCATTCGTGCACGTGAAGTTCGTTTGATTGATCAAAACGGTGAACAGCTTGGGATTAAAACTAAGCAAGAGGCACTAGAAATTGCTGCAAGAGTAAACCTTGATTTAGTGGTAGTAGCTGCAAATGCGAAACCACCTGTATGTAAAATTATGGATCATGGGAAATTCCGCTTTGAACAACAAAAGAAAGAAAAAGAAGCCCGTAAAAACCAAAAGATTATTAATGTTAAAGAAGTTCGTTTAAGTCCTACAATTGATGAGCATGACTTTAACACGAAATTGCGTAACGCGATTAAATTCCTTGAAAAAGGCGATAAAGTAAAAGCATCAATTCGTTTTAAAGGCCGTGCGATTACACATAAAGAAATTGGTCAACGTGTATTAGACCGTTTCTCAGCCGCTTGTGCTGAGGTAAGTACAGTTGAATCTGCACCGAAAATGGACGGACGTAGTATGTTCTTAATGTTAGCACCAAAAAACGATAAGTAATGAATTGAGGAGGAACACCCTATGCCAAAAATGAAAACTCACCGTGGCTCAGCAAAGCGATTTAAGAAAACTGGATCAGGTAAGCTGAAGCGTTCACATGCGTACACAAGCCACTTATTCGGAAATAAATCTCAAAAGCAAAAACGCAAATTACGTAAATCTACAGTAGTCAGCAAAGGTGATTTCAAGCGCATTCGCCACATGTTAGATAACATTAAATAATTCGGGATAGATAGTTCTAGGAGGGAAATTAAATGCCAAGAGTAAAAGGTGGTACTGTAACACGCAAACGCCGTAAAAAGGTATTAAAATTAGCTAAAGGTTATTATGGTTCAAAACACACTTTATATAAAGTAGCAAATCAACAAGTAATGAAATCATTAATGTATGCTTACCGCGATCGTCGTCAAAAGAAACGTGACTTCCGTAAGCTATGGATCACTCGTATCAACGCAGCTGCTCGTATCAACGGTCTTTCTTATAGCCGTTTAATGCACGGACTTAAAGTTGCTGGTATCGAAGTAAACCGTAAAATGCTTGCTGATCTAGCAGTTAGCGACGAAAAAGCTTTCGCTGAATTAGCTACAGTTGCAAAAAGCAACCTTAAGTAATATAAATTGATTGATAAGCGGCTGTCTAACACGTTTGTGTAGGCAGCCGCTTTTATTTTGGAGGCTAGAAAAATGGGGAACTGGTTAGTTTTAATCATTTATTTTATTCTAAATATGTATGGCTACATCTTGATGTGGAGTGATAAAGAAAGAGCGAAAAATAAGGAATGGAGAATAAGCGAAAGACAAATTTGGATCACGGCTATTTTGGGTGGGGCATTTGGGTTAACAATCGGAATGAACGCATTTCGTCATAAAACAAAACATATGAACTTTCGATTATTGCTCCCACTATTATCAATCATTACAACAGGGCTTTATCTCTATTTTCTGATTGAATTGTCATAACAGCTTAGGAAATTGTATATTCTTTAGTAACATCGCAAGTCTTAGTTTCACCTGACACAATGAAAATGTAATAAGCTGACTTCAGGAAGAGGTGATCACTTGGATGAAACAGTAGTCTTACTTTTTGCTTTTGTAGAATCAACCGGTATGTTAGCTCCACTTGCTTTTATCTTTCTTCATTTAATTAGACCGTTTTTATTAATTCCAGTTCAAGTCGTTTGTATTGTGGGTGGAATAGTATTCGGTGCCTTATTTGGAACACTTTATTCATTGGTGGGCCTATCTTTATTAAGTGCAGTATTTTATATATTATTTAAACGAATGCCTACTACATTTAAAAAAATCATACACTTAAAAGAAAAATGGATTGGAAGTAAGGTAAGCTTTACATTAGGACAAATTGCAATCTTAAGATTAGTGCCATTCATAAATTTCCATTTATTATCACTTTGTATACTAGAAATAACAAAAGGATTTCGTCAATATACGAAAGCTTCGGTTTTTTCTAATATTCCAGTAGCTTTGTTTTATACTATTTTTGGACAGTTTATTCGTGAATTTTCAGCCACGATGATTGCAGCAATCTTGATATCTTTAACGCTTTTATTCTACTTATTAAGGGAAAAACAAGTTATTATTAAATGGCATGAGTTCTTTCATCCAAATATTCATAAGTCATATGGAAAATAAAAACTAAAAAAACAGCGATAAGTGAATCTTATCGCTGTTTTTTTAATAGAAATTCTTTTATAGGACTTTTCCAATCAATTTTAGCATTAGGATAGATGCTCTTTATTTTCCGTTCTATGATTTGAAAATCATCATACGTTAATCCTTTTAACTCTGCGGTATTTTTAGTCCAAACAAAAATGGAAATAACATCAAAGGCGCGATCTGTTGTCCCCAGATACTTTTCACCTTCAAACAATACGCCTTTATAAGTTATCTTGAAATTTTTCCTCACATTTTTTGGATCATCAAGAAAATAATACTTTTTCTGTTCATGTGCAAGCTCAAGCTTCCTTTTTGGACTAAGTAAATATTTAATAATGCTAAATATGATAAAGAAGATTGCAGCAAACAATAGTAATCTTATGATTAACACAATCATCTGGTAATTCCTCCTGCATAAGTATTCACTTCTTTTTACGATTGAATGTTCAAAAGGTTTCATTTTTATTATGGATATTTGCTATAATTTTAACTATTACTAAAATGGGTGGGAAGTAGAAATGAGGGTTAACCAATTATTTGAAATGCAAGCACAATTAGATCAGCATATTGTCGAACAGCATCAGTTACAAAAAGAAAATCTCTTTGATCGTAAAGTAGTCGCGTTACTTGTAGAAATTGGGGAGCTCGCTAATGAAACGAGAAGCTTTAAATATTGGAGTTTAAAGCCTCCTGCGAGTAATGAGATTATTCTTGAAGAATTTGTGGATGGAATCCATTTTATTCTTTCTATTGGAATAGAGCTTGGCTTTAAAGAAGAAGACATGATGGTTATTGATAACGAGGAAAAATCAATCGTTGACCAGTTTTTAACAATATATCAGCAAATTGCGGATTTACGCCAACATCGTTCAAAGGAAGCCTATCTTCAATTATTCTCTAATTACTTGCTTTTAGGTGTTCTATTAGGTTTTTCAGAAGATCAAATTATTCATGCTTATATTTCTAAAAATGAGGTAAATTATAAGCGACAAGAGCAAGGGTATTAACCCGTTCTTTTGTACATTTAATAAGGTATTCGGTATAATGAACTTGATTACATAACCGTCCTGTGAAAGCAGGGTAAGGAGTTGAAATGAATGGCAAAGCTTGATGAAACATTAACAATGCTTAAAGAATTAACAGATGCTAAAGGTGTTTCTGGGAATGAAAGAGAACCCCGTGAAGTCATGAAAAAGTATATTACACCTTATTCTGATGAAGTGACAACTGATGGTCTTGGAAGTTTAGTGGCCAAGAAAATTGGGGATACAAATGGGCCGAAAATTATGGTTGCAGGTCATTTAGATGAAATCGGATTTATGGTAACCAATATTGATGATAAAGGTTTTTTAAAGTTTCAAACGATTGGTGGCTGGTGGTCACAAGTGATGCTTGCTCAACGAGTAACTGTAGTAACATCAAAAGGTGATGTTACAGGGGTAATAGGTTCAAAGCCACCTCATATTTTATCGCCAGAGGCACGAAAGAAACCAGTTGAAATTAAGGATATGTTTATTGATATCGGTGCTTCTAGTCGTGAAGAAGCAATGGAATTTGGGGTTCGTCCTGGGGATCAGGTTGTTCCTTACTTTGAATTTACCGTGATGAACAATGAGAAAATGCTCATGGCAAAAGCTTGGGATAATCGAATTGGCTGTGCCATTGCAATTGATGTTTTAAAGCATTTAAAAGGTGAAAATCATC
>JBEQAC010000047.1:0-16393 GCA_041640535.1 Bacillaceae bacterium | reverse complement strand
AGGTTAACTTTATCATGGTATTAATACATAAGCTGTAAAGATAAAAAGAAAAGGTATGGTTGGGTTTCGAGGAACGAGGAGTTCAAGGAAGCAAACGAGCGAAATGAGGAGTGTATGATATACACGAACATTTTAGATTGCCCCTTAAAGACATTTCGCATTCTCGTAAAGCTGAATTTATCCTTGAGGAAAACGTCATGGTTTCGAACAATTCGGAACCCAATCAAAAACAAGGCTAATTCATGGTTGAACTAGCCTTTTTGCATAAGGGACAAGAGTGGGACATAATATGTCCTAAGCATGGTGCCTGGCACCCAAAGTGGGACGTGGGTTGTCCCGTTTTAGATTCCGATTTTTTCGCTTAGGAATAAATACAATAGATAGGGTACTTTGTCACTGGTAATCGAAAGAAATTGTTGGATAAAAGGATAGTCATTGCTTGAGTAGGAGTGAAGGAGTTCACTCCACCATTCTGTCTCATATCTTGAAATCATACTAAGGTTATAAAGTAATAAATAATGTGACATGATTTCAGGGAATTTGGTTGTCTGACTTCGTTCAGTTGGAAAATAGTACGCTTGTTCATATAAATGATATAGGATAGGTGAACATGCTAATGAAGAAAGCATGTCCTCCGGTGATTGTATAAATAAAAGTGAATTTGCTTTCTTGTCCTTCTCATCGGTCATAGGAGTAATTTTAACCGGAATCGATTCCACAAAAAAATCCTGAAATCGCCTTTTGGTCATGTTATGCATATCAAGGATTTTTAATGGTATTGAAAATTGATGTTCGTTTTCTTCAAGGATTTTTATGCTAATTTCTTTATTGTAATGGAGTTTAAACAATGGATTTAATTCAGGAATCCGTTTTAATAAAGACTCCATTGTATATTTTTCTCCCTCAAGTTGCTTTACTTGAAACATGCGCTCGGAAAAATGAGCAAATAGACCGTTTTTTTGTACTTTCACTTCATCATAAAAAAATTCGTAGCTTTGTTTTTTCCTCTTTCTGGTAGAAACCCCGTGCGCAAGAACTGAGGTTGATTCAGGATATTGTGGGTCAACTGTAAGTAAGCAGGCTTTCAATAACTGTACCATTCCGTAAAAGAGAAGAACAGGTTTAATCGATAATGTCGCTTGACTTGCAAGTTGGTAATAATTTTGACCATGTTCAAGATAATAAATAAAGGGATAACAGTTTTCAAATGCCTTTTTCTCAGACTGATCGATTCCAATGCTCTTATAGCATTTTTGTAAAATTTGTTGAGTTGTATTGGCTGAATGTAGGGCATTATATGATTGCCATATATCGTTTGGAACTAACAAAGCTATACCTCCAATGACACAATCCATTTTTTGAATTATCTAACTTATTAATCCGTTCTTGACAGTAGTTTAACCAGTTGTTAATCTACTAATAATATTTTGACAAGAAAAAGGGGGATTTTTAACGTGTGGGAAACGAAATTTGCTAAAGAAGGTCTTACATTTGATGATGTGCTATTAGTACCTGCTAAGTCAGAGGTTTTACCAAAGGATGTAAGTGTAAGTGTTCGCTTGACAGAAACATTGAAGCTAAATATTCCACTTATTAGTGCTGGGATGGATACTGTAACTGAGGCTGAAATGGCGATTGCTATGGCACGACAAGGTGGACTTGGAATCATTCACAAGAATATGTCGATTGAACAGCAAGCAGAGCAGGTTGATAAAGTAAAACGCTCAGAAAGTGGAGTCATTACTGACCCATTCTATTTAACTCCAGAACATCAAGTTTTTGATGCGGAGCACTTAATGGGAAAATATCGTATCTCAGGTGTCCCAATCGTTAATAATCCGGAAGAGCAAAAATTAGTCGGGATTCTTACAAATCGTGATCTTCGTTTTATTCAAGACTTTTCTATTCTCATTTCAGATGTTATGACAAAAGAAAATCTAGTTACTGCCCCAGTTGGTACCACTCTAGAACAAGCAGAAAAAATTCTTCAAAAGCATAAAATTGAAAAGCTTCCTTTAGTGGATGAAAATGGTGTTTTAAAAGGCCTAATCACAATAAAAGATATTGAAAAGGTAATTGAGTTCCCTAACTCTGCGAAAGACCATGTTGGCCGATTATTAGTAGGGGCTGCAGTGGGAGTTACAAATGATACCATGCTTCGTGTAGAAAAACTTGTAAAATCTCATGTGGATGTGATTGTTGTTGATACAGCCCATGGGCATTCGGCTGGAGTATTAAATACAGTTCGTATGATCCGTGAGAAATATCCGAACTTAAATATTATTGCAGGAAATGTGGCAACAGCGGATGCAACACGAGACCTAATTGAAGCTGGAGCAAATGTTGTGAAGGTTGGAATTGGTCCTGGATCCATTTGTACCACACGTGTTGTTGCAGGTGTTGGGGTTCCACAAATTACTGCCGTATATGATTGTGCAACAGAAGCAAAGAAATATGGGGTTTCGATTATTGCAGACGGTGGAATTAAATATTCAGGAGACATTGTAAAAGCCCTAGCTGCTGGTGGACATGCTGTCATGTTAGGTAGTTTACTTGCAGGTGTTTCTGAGAGCCCTGGAGAAACTGAAATTTTCCAAGGACGTCGCTTCAAAGTATATCGCGGCATGGGTTCAGTTGGAGCCATGGAAAAAGGAAGTAAGGACCGTTATTTCCAAGAAGATAACAAGAAATTTGTTCCAGAAGGAATTGAAGGTCGCCTTCCATACAAAGGGCCATTGGCAGATACATTATATCAATTAGTTGGGGGCCTTCGCTCAGGAATGGGTTATTGTGGTACGGCAACAGTTGATGACTTGCGTGAGAATGCCCAATTTATCAAAATGACTGGCGCTGGACTACGAGAAAGCCATCCACATGATGTTCAAATCACAAAAGAAGCACCAAATTACTCGCTATCAAAAGCTTAAAGTTACAAAAAGGATAAATTTGAAATAGGCAGAGAAAAAACCTCTGTCTATTTTTTTTGTCCTGGTTATGTTAAAATTACTTTTGTGTGTAAAATAAAGATGGAGGTTTCAAGAGTGAAAAAACTACAACAAAAAAGATTGATCGTAAGCATTGTAGCAATCTTTTTCCTTTCAATATTTTCAAATTTTACAAATGTAAATGCAGAAACAGATTCTTTAAATATAGAAGCAGAAGGTGCTATTTTAGTAGAGGCACAAACAGGCAAAATCTTATATGAAAAGAATGCGGACAAGCTTATTGGAATCGCGAGTATGACGAAAATGATGACCGAGTACCTTTTACTAGAAGCCATTCATGATAAAAAGGTAACATGGGATCAACAATATACGGTAAGTAATTATGTTTATCGAATCTCACAAAATCGTAGTTTATCAAATGTTCCATTACGTGCAGATGGAACGTATAGTGTAAAAGAGCTTTACGAAGCAATGGCGATTTACTCAGCCAATGGTGCAACAATTGCATTAGCTGAAATTATTGCAGGTTCAGAGTCTAATTTTATCAAAATGATGAACGATAAAGCAGCCGAACTTGGCTTAGAAGATTATAAGTTTTATAATTCAACGGGGTTAAATAACCGTGATCTAGCAGGTATGCATCCGGAAGGAACAGGTTCAGAGGATGAAAACGAAATGTCAGCTAGAGCAACTGCAAAATTAGCTTATTATTTATTAAAAGATTTCCCGGAAATTCTTGAAACGGCAAGTATCCCTAAGAAAGTATTTAGAGAAGGTACAGATGATGCCATTCATATGGACAACTGGAACTGGATGCTTCCAACCCTCGTGTACCAGCACCCAGATGTAGATGGGATTAAAACTGGTTCAACCGATTATGCTGGGTTTGGTTTTACAGGGACAGCAGAACGAGATGGGATACGCTATATAACAGTAGTATTAAAAACGAATAGCTATAAATCAAGATTTGATGAAACACGTAAAATGCTCGATTATGCTCTTGGTAATTATTCATTTGAGGAACTATATCCTGCGGAATATCAACTAGAGGATCAGTTAACCGTTCCTGTTACAAGAGGGAAAGCGAAAGAAGTAGAAATACACACTTCAGAACCAATTGAAGTACTAGTAAAACGTGGCGAAAAAGCAGAAGAAGTTTACTCAGCTTCCTTCGTAGTTGATGAAGAGGCCCTAACAAAGGATGGAGAATTAACAGCTCCTTTCGAGAAAGACACAAAGGTTGGAACACTACAAGTCGAACATCATGGTGGATTAAACCTTGGTTATTTAACAGAGGATGGTCAAAAATCAATACAAGCTGATGTGGTTACAGTTTCTGGAGTAGAAAAAGCAAACTGGTTTGTTTTAATGATGAGAGGAATCGGTGGTTTTTTCGGTGATATTTGGAATAGTGTTGCTGGTGGAATAAAAGGCTTGTTTTAAAATGAGGCTTCCTGCTTACAATAAGTAGGAGGCTTTTTTTTGTTTTACAAAATACAGTTTAGTTCATACGTCGATAACGGTTGCCTACACTTTTCTATGTAAAACGCTTTAATGCGACGAAAACTGACATTAACCGAAAAAATCAATAATTTTAATAGGATTTTTGTAAAAACTAAGGTAAAATAGTGGACAGGTGTTTTTTTATTAATTTTAAAAAATCAATTTATTGTAGTGGTTCAAGTTTTTAAGTACAATAATACAAATTACTACTGTACATATAGGAGGAATTCTAAGATGGTAAACACAGGTACTGAGCGTGTAAAACGCGGAATGGCAGAGATGCAAAAAGGCGGCGTTATTATGGACGTTGTTAATGCTGAGCAAGCAAAAATTGCTGAAGAAGCAGGTGCTGTTGCAGTAATGGCATTAGAGCGAGTTCCAGCTGATATCCGTGCGGCTGGTGGGGTTTCACGTATGGCAGATCCTACAATCGTTGAAGAAGTGATGAACGCGGTATCGATTCCTGTTATGGCAAAATGCCGTATTGGTCATATTGTTGAAGCGCGTGTGTTAGAAGCATTAGGAGTAGATTACATTGATGAGAGTGAAGTTTTAACACCTGCTGATGAAGAGTTTCACTTATTAAAGAGCGAATACACAGTTCCATTTGTATGTGGATGTCGTGACCTTGGAGAAGCTACTCGTCGTATTGCTGAAGGTGCATCAATGTTACGTACAAAAGGTGAGCCTGGAACAGGGAATATCGTTGAAGCGGTTCGTCACATGAGAAAAGTAAATGCACAAATCCGTAAAGTTGTAGGGATGAGTACAGACGAGCTTATGACAGAAGCAAAAAACCTTGGTGCTCCATTTGAGTTATTATTACAAATTAAACGTGAAGGTCGTCTTCCGGTTGTTAACTTTGCTGCTGGTGGTGTAGCAACTCCAGCTGATGCAGCACTTATGATGCAGCTTGGTGCTGATGGTGTATTCGTTGGATCTGGTATTTTCAAATCAGAAAATCCTGCAAAATTCGCACGTGCCATTGTTGAAGCAACTACTCACTATCAAGATTACAAATTAATTTCTGAGCTATCAAAAGGACTTGGTTCTGCAATGCAAGGAATTGAAATTTCATCATTATTACCAGAACAACGTATGCAAGAGCGTGGTTGGTAATAATAAAGTGAAAAGAAGCGTGTATCATCTATATTAGGATATAGCTTCTAGTGCAAGATTAAGTAAGAGGGGTTTTGCTATATGGTTAAAGTAGGAGTTCTAGGCCTTCAAGGTGCAGTAAGAGAACATGTAAAATCAATTGAAGCATCAGGTGCTGAGGCTGTTGTGGTTAAGAAGATTGAACAGCTAGATGAAATTGATGGTCTTATTATCCCTGGTGGAGAAAGTACCACAATGAGGCGCTTAATTGATAAATATGATTTCATGGAACCATTACGTCAGTTTGCTCAATCTGGAAAGCCAATGTTTGGGACATGTGCAGGTTTAATCCTTTTGGCTAAGAATATCGTTGGCTATGATCAGCCACACTTAGGGTTAATGGACATTACGGTTGAGCGAAATTCCTTTGGCCGTCAAGTTGATAGCTTTGAGGCAGAGCTTATGATTCCGAATGTAGCAGAGGATTTTATCGGAGTATTTATTCGTGCTCCACATATTGTTGAAGCGGGTGAGAATGTAGAAATTCTTGCAAAGCATAATGATCGGATAGTGGCAGCACGTGAGGGACAATTTTTAGGCTGTTCCTTCCATCCAGAATTAACAGATGACCATCGAATTACCAATTATTTTATTGGCATGGTGGAGGAAGTAAAAGAAAAAAATCTCGTATAACCCTATTGCAAGTTGGAGAAACTTGTAGTAAATTATGAATTACTAAAATTGCTAAAAATTTCAAATAGAAAGCTTTGACGGGAAGTAGTACCTTGTTTTCTTTCTTAAGAGAGTCGATGGTTGGTGGGAATCGATGTAAGTGACAAGTGAATCCATCCCTGAGTAGAAAACTGAACAACGTTTGTTAAGTAGGTTTTTTCGGTAAAAAGACCGTTATTCTTTAAAGTGGAAGGCATGATGTGCCTTCAACTAGGGTGGCAACGCGGGTAACTCTCGTCCCTTTTCAGGGATGAGGGTTTTTTTATTTGGAAAATATTAGCGAAAAGAGTGGAGGGAATTGTATGTTAGATGTGAAATATTTACGAGCAAATTTTGAAGAAGTGAAAGAAAGATTAAAGCATCGAGGAGAAGACCTAACGGATTTAGGGCGTTTTGAAGAGTTAGATCGTAGACGCAGAGATCTTATTGCCCAAACTGAGGTATTAAAGAGCAGAAGAAATGAAGTATCAGGGGAAGTTGCTGTTCTTAAACGGGAAAAAAAGGATGCAGATCACTTAATTACAGAAATGCGTGAAGTGGGAGAGCAAATAAAAGTACTGGATACAGAGCTAAAAGAAGTGGAAGAGACGTTAGAGAATTTAATGCTTTCTATTCCAAATATCCCACATGAAAGTGTACCGATTGGTGAGTCTGAAGACGATAATGTAGAAGTACGTAAGTGGGGAGAATTGAAGGAATTCTCATATGAGCCAAAACCACATTGGGATCTTGCAGATGAGCTTGGTATCCTTGATTTTGAGAGAGCAAGTAAAGTAACAGGTAGCCGTTTTGTTTTTTACAAAGGATTAGGTGCTCGCTTAGAAAGAGCATTGATGAATTTTATGTTAGATTTGCATATTGAAGAACATGGATACCAAGAGATCCTTCCTCCATACATGGTGAACCGTGCGAGTATGACAGGAACAGGGCAACTGCCTAAATTTGAAGAAGATGCTTTTAGAATTGAAAGTGAAGATTACTTTTTGATTCCAACAGCAGAAGTCCCTGTTACAAACTATCATCGAGATGAAATTCTATCTGGAGAAGATCTTCCTCTGAATTATGCTGCATTTAGTGCTTGCTTCCGTTCAGAAGCGGGATCTGCTGGGCGAGATACTCGGGGCTTAATTCGACAACACCAATTTAATAAAGTTGAGTTAGTGAAGTTTGTGAAGCCTGAAGATTCTTATGAAGAGTTAGAAAAATTAACGGCCAATGCAGAGAAGGTTCTTCAGCTACTAGGATTACCATACCGAGTACTTAGCATGTGTAGTGCTGATTTAGGATTTACAGCTGCGAAGAAATATGACATTGAAGTGTGGCTACCAAGCTATGGAACTTACCGTGAAATCTCTTCTTGTAGTAATTTTGAAGCATTCCAAGCAAGACGTGCCAATATTCGCTTCAGACGAGATCCTAAATCAAAACCAGAGCATGTTCATACACTAAATGGTTCTGGATTAGCCCTTGGAAGAACCGTTTCAGCAATTTTAGAAAACTATCAACAGGAAGATGGAACAGTCGTGATTCCTGAAGTTTTACGACCATATATGGGTAATCGAGAAGTGATTGGAAAATAAACATGGAGGAGGATTATTTTCTTCCTCTTTTTTTAAAAAATAATAAAATAATGTTGACTTGATGTCCGAGTCTATGATATATTAATTTTTGTCGAAACGGAGGAATACCCAAGTCCGGCTGAAGGGATCGGTCTTGAAAACCGACAGGGGTGTTAAAGCCCGCGGGGGTTCGAATCCCTCTTCCTCCGCCATAAAATTTCTAATACAGCGCATAAAATATTGGAGATAGTTGAAACTTGTTACCTTAATGTGTAACAAGTTTTTTTATTGTATATAAAAAATGGTGCGACTAAAGGTCGCACCCTAACTTTTTAATAGTTGTGTTTGTCTAAGAAAATGGGAAATCTTTTCAACGATAGGTTCAATTGAATCCGGATTTTCCACAATATCATAGTCATTAATGTTCAATCGAAGGACTGGGCAAGCGTGAAAGTTATTGATCCACTTTTCATATCTTCCGTGCATTTCTTCCCAGTAATCTACCGGTGTTTGTTGTTCCATTGGACGTCCTCGTTCTTTTATTCGACCTAAAATATCCTCTAGACTACCCTCAAGATAGATAAGGAGGTTAGGATGAGGGAAATAAGGAGTCATGACCATGGCTTCAAATAAATTTGTGTAGGTTTCATAATCAACTGGTGTCATCGTTCCTTTATCATAATGCATTTTTGCAAAAATTCCTGTATCCTCATAAATCGAACGGTCTTGAACAAATCCTCCACCATATTCAAAAATCTTTTTTTGTTCCTTGAAACGTTCTGCAAGGAAATAGATTTGTAAATGAAAACTCCATCGTTCGAAATCTTTGTAAAAATCATCTAAGTATGGATTCGTATCTACCTTTTCAAAGGAAGTGCGAAAACCTAGTGCCTGAGCTAATGCTTTTGTCATCGTGGATTTTCCAACTCCGACTGTGCCCGCAATCGTAATCACAGCATTGCTAGGGATCTCATATTTTTGTCGCAAATTCATGGTTCATTAAACTCCTTTAACAAGCATGTTTTCTTCAATTTTAGACAGAATGTAATGTAAATCATCACCGTTTTGGACAAAGTCCAGTTCATCTCCATTAAAGCGAATAACAGGGATCGAAGGATAATCACGTTCAAATTTCCCCATGGCAGCTTCATAATCAGTAGATAGCTGTTTAAGATAAAGGGGATCGATCGCTTTTTCGATGTCTCTTCCTCTAATCTTAATTCGGTTTAATAATGTATCAAGACTCGCATGGAGATAAATAATGACATTCGGAACCGGCATGTCGGAAGTGAGGATATGATAGATACGTAAATATTTTTCATATTGTGATGGAGTAAGAGTTCGTTCAGCAAAAATTATATTTTTTAAGATATGATAATCAGCAACAACTGCTTGGTTGTTCTGAAGAAATTTTTTATTAATATCCTCTAGCTGCTTATAACGATTGCAAAGAAAAAACATCTCTGTTTGGAAACTCCACTCTTCAATATTTTGATAAAATTTCCCGAGAAATGGGTTCTCATCCACGATCTCCTTTAGGAGGGCATAATGGAAATGCTCAGAAATTGCACGAGCAAGTGAAGTTTTCCCAACTCCTATAGGGCCTTCGACCGTAATAAAAGGTGTAATGCTCATAAAAAAATCCCCCTTTAGTAGGACACCTCTTTAAAATCAGAATAACTCTTATTTTATCACATATAGTCGAAACTTGGAGAAAAATAAAAATGAAAAATATAGTAGTATAATTCCATTTTTTATAACAAAAAAAGAACCTAAATAGGTCCTTTACTGTTTTACAACATTAAAATTGGCAGTAATCAATAACCAGTTTTGTGGGAACGAGAGTCCTAACTTCCAGTAACTTATCCCTCGTAGCCCTAGCTCATTGATTAAATCAAATTTTGCTTGAATGCTTCTCGCATCTTCAAACCAGACTTTATGGTCTTTCCCTTCAGTATCTCGATAATCAAAATGAGGAGCTTGTGCCTTATAATCGTATTGAATTGCTACATTATTTTCTGCAGCAAGTTGAATGGCTTGCTGAGGACTCACGGCTTTTGCATATTCTCCCCCTTCTACAAAAGGAAGCGTCCAATCATAGCCATATAAATTTTGACCCATCATGATTTTTGAAGCAGGCATTTCTGTGATGGCATATTCAAGAACTTCCCTAACCGGTCCTATCGGGGAAACTGCCATTGGTGGTCCCCCACTATAGCCCCATTCATACGTCATAATAACGACAAAATCGGCGATTTCTCCATGTGCCTTGTAATCATGTGCCTCATACCAGCGACCTTTTTGTTCAGCGCTCGTCTTTGGTGCTAGAGCTGTCGACATTAACCATCCTTCGGGTTGGAATCGTTGTTTGGCTTTTCGTAAAAAGGTGTTATAAGCCTCCCGATCCTCTGGTCGCAAGAATTCCATATCAAAGTGGATATCCCGAAAGCCGTATTTTCTGGCCGTTTCAACAATGGTATCTAATAATTTATTTTGAATTGCTTGATCAGTCAGGACAATCCTTCCGAGTTCATCACTAAACTGCCCTTCCTCTAAGTTGGTGACCACCATCATTAATGTAACGTTATTCTCTCTAGCAATCGCAGGGAAATTATTAAGTAAAGGTTCTTTAAGTGTACCGTCACGCTGGATTTGAAAGCTAAAGGGAGCAAGATAGGTTAAATAGGGTGCTGCCTCACGTACACTGGTTTCAATCGCAGGTGTAACGGTTGTACCAAGAGGCTCAACATATGCATTGATTTCTTTACTAGGTTTTGACCGTTCTGGAATGTATAAACGTAATCCAACTCTTAAAGGCTCGTTTAGGTCAATTTGATTGACTCTTGCTATTTCCTCTGCACTGATTCCAAATCTTCTCCCAATACCCCAAAGACTATCACCAGGGGTAACCCAATAAAATCTCCCGATAATTGGTATAACGATGGTTTGCCCTACGACTAGTTGATCGGGGTTAGGTATTTCATTAGCCTCTGCGATGTCTTCCGCTGAAATTCCATACCCCTGTGCAATTCCAAACAAAGACTGACCTGGCTGGACAACATGGATTTGCATACTTTTATCATCCTCACTTTCATTCTGACAAAGAATTCACTTTATCAATCTATGAAGAATGAGGGTGATAGGTGTTACATAGTTTTCATCTTTGCTTGGTTAAAATATCAGAAGAAGAAATATTCGCCTGTAACACATTTTTCATCATCGTTAAGGCAAATTCATTATCTTGATCATGGGCAGAGGCAATACAATCTGATGGGGTAATAAGCTGATATTCTCTCATATAAGCATCATTTGCTGTAAAAAGCACACAAATATTTCCAGCTATTCCTGTGATCACAAGGCTTTTAATATGAAGCTGATGCAACAAATCATCAAGTGCGGTACCATAAAAGGCAGAGTGCTTTGGTTTAATTAAAAAATAATCCTCTTCATCTGGTGCAATCTGTTCTATGACTTTCTGGCTAACTTCATTTTTGCAATGATCAATAATTTTACTGCAATCGGCCTGTTTGATATGATAATGGTCATTAATATAAATAATGGGATTGCCGTTTTGATTGAATAAGTTTTTTAGTCTGGTAATAGGTAATGTAATATCAAATGCCTTTTTTGCTAATGTAACCCCTGCATTGAAGTCGAAGTTATTAATCATATCAATTATAAGTAAAGCGGTATTTGATGAATGAATAACGTTTGATTCTTTCATACATAGGTTCCTTTCATGGTTTCAAAGCAACGTTATATAGCTTATGGACTTACAAAGTGTTTTATCCAAACCTGGTTTTTAGGAGTTTTTATTATATGACACAAGATGAATATTTTATGAGAAAGGCGATTGAACAAGC
The DNA here is from genome assembly GCA_041640535.1 of Bacillaceae bacterium. Taxonomy (GTDB): domain Bacteria; phylum Bacillota; class Bacilli; order Bacillales; family Bacillaceae_L; genus Litchfieldia. The sequence continues at coordinate 4,693 of JBEQAC010000047.1, read as the reverse complement.
GAAGATTGCTGAGGGACTAGAAGAAGTTCCGATCGGAGCAGTCATTGTTCATAATAATGAAGTGATTGCAGCAGCCCATAACTTGAGGGAGTCTGAGCAACGTTCCATTGCACATGCAGAAATTTTAGCGATTGATTTAGCGTGTAAAGCGATGGACTCTTGGAGATTAGAAGGAGCAACCCTGTATGTGACACTTGAGCCTTGCCCGATGTGTGCAGGTGCCATCATGTTATCTCGAATTGAAAGAGTTGTATTTGGAGCAAAAGATCCAAAAGGTGGTTGCGCTGGTACCTTGATGAATCTTTTAGAGGAAGAAAGGTTTAATCATCAATCAGAAGTGGTATCAGGTGTACTTGAGAAAGAATGTGGGGAGCTGTTGAGCCATTTTTTTCGCCAATTAAGACAGAAGAAAAAGAAGAAGTTGTAATCCTTGTTTTGATGTAATACATTAATTCCCAGAGGGAACCAATTGCTATTTTTATTAAAATCATATATACTTGTATTTGCGTCCTAGTTGGCGCCTAACAATAGGTATCAATTTTGCCGTGCTAAGCGGGGAGGTAGCGGTGCCCTGTACTCGCAATCCGCTCTAGCGAGGCCGAATCCCTTCATAGAGGGTAGTTCTACTGTAGGGTCTGCCCCAAGTAAGTGGTGTTGACGTCTGGGTCCTACGCAATGGGAACCCATGAACCCTGTCAGGTCCGGAAGGAAGCAGCAGTAAGTGGATCATCCCATGTGCCGTAGGGTTGCCTGGACCGAGCTAACTGCTTGGGTAACGCTTATGGTAGCTATTCGACGGAAGGTGCACGGCAGTTTAAATTATACTTATCAAACTCATCCTTTATAGGGTGAGTTTTTTAGTATGTATATTCTTTTTGGAAATCACAACGTACATACGCTATAATATTAAATGGAGAAAAGAGGAGAAGGAGGGGCAATAAATGGCATATCAAGCATTATATCGTGTTTTTCGACCACAAACCTTTGAAGACGTAGTGGGTCAAGAACATATTACAAAAACATTGCAAAATGCCCTACTTCAAGAGAAGTTCTCGCATGCATATCTTTTCTCAGGTCCAAGAGGAACGGGAAAAACGAGTGCAGCTAAAATTTTAGCTAAAGCCGTTAACTGTGAACATGCACCTGTGGCAGAGCCATGTAATGAGTGTGCATCTTGCAAAGGGATAACGGATGGATCTATTTCTGATGTACTTGAAATTGATGCTGCTTCCAATAACGGTGTAGATGAAATTCGGGACATTCGGGATAAAGTGAAATATGCTCCAAGTGCTGTACGTTATAAGGTTTATATAGTAGACGAGGTACATATGCTTTCGATTGGTGCTTTTAATGCCTTGTTAAAAACATTAGAGGAACCTCCAAGACATGTTATCTTCATTTTGGCAACTACGGAACCTCATAAGATTCCTTTGACCATTATCTCGAGGTGTCAAAGATTTGATTTTAGACGAATCTCGAACCAAGCCATTGTAGGTCGAATGAAGAAGATTATTGCGGAACAAGGGGTTTCTGTAGGGGATGAAGCACTTCAAGTGGTTGCTCGTGCTGCTGAGGGTGGAATGCGTGATGCTCTTAGTTTATTAGATCAAGTCATTTCATTTAGCGAAGATGAAGTCCGGATCGAGGATGTTCTTACGATTACGGGTTCAGTCTCACAGGCATTTTTAACAACATTAGTAAAGGCAATCAATGAGCGGGACATTCAACTTTCGTTAAAGACGTTAGATGATTTGATGAATCATGGGAAAGACCCTATGCGATTTATCGAAGATTTAATCTTTTATTACCGTGACATGCTATTGTATCAGACTGCACCGCAGCTAGAGGAAGTGCTAGAAAGAGAAGCCATTGATGATGAATTTGCTACATTGGCGACGCAAACAGACCGAGCGGCAATTTATGAAATTATTGATATATTAAATAAAACCCAACAAGAGATGAAATGGACAAATCACCCTCGAATTTTTTTAGAAGTTGCGCTTGTAAAGCTTACTCAAGTAGAGGGTAACGATCCGTTACAAGGCAGCCCTGAAATTGGTGGGTTAATGAATCGAATTAATCAACTAGAGGCTGAATTGAGGGATATTAAAAGTAAAGGTATGACGGTCTCCCAGCAGGATGGAACACAAGCTTCAACAGAAAAGCGCCCACAAAAAGTGGTCCGTAACGGCTATAAGACTCCAGTAGGGAGAATACAAGAGATTTTAAAGCAAGCAACTCGACCGAATTTAGAGGCGATAAAATCTAAGTGGGGAGAAATGCTTGAACGATTACGTCAACAAAACAAGGTTTCTCATGCAGCATTATTAAACGATAGTGAACCTGTTGCAGCAGCAGAGCATTCCTTTGTGTTAAAATTTAAATATGAAATACACTGTAAGATGGTTGCTGAGAATAATAATAACGTCCGTGACAATCTAGAGAATATTTTATATGATATTACAGGCAAAAGATTTGAAATGATAGGTGTCCCCGAAGATGAATGGGGGAAAATAAGAGAAGGTTTTTTACGTGAGCAACGTCATGATTCGGAGGGGCCTGAAGAGCAACAAGAAGATCCTTTAATTGCAGAGGCTATGAAGATTGTAGGTGCGGAGCTCATTGAAATAAAAGAATAAACACATTTAAAAAATATTGGAGGTAATGAACATGATGCGTGGTGGCGGAATGGGTAATATGCAAAAAATGATGAAACAAATGCAAAAAATGCAAAAGGATATGGCGAAGGCACAAGAAGAATTAGCAGAAAAAACAGTAGAAGGTACTGCTGGTGGTGGAATGGTAACTGTTATAGCGAATGGCCAAAAGGAAATTGTAGAAGTAAAGATTAAAGAAGAGGTTGTTGACCCAGAAGATATCGAAATGCTTCAAGATCTAGTTCTAGCAGCAACGAATGACGCCTTGAAAAAAATAGAGGACATGACAAATGAAACAATGGGGCAGTTTACTAAAGGAATGAATTTACCATTCTAATTCGCAAGGTAGGATGAGACCCCGCGGAAAGCACACACCTGGAGAGCAAATCAACACACCCTAGTTAAACAGCAACAAACTTTACGAAACAGCCTTATTTTTAGAAAGAGAATGGGTTTTTTAGGGGGAAATAGAGACTATATGCATTATCCTGAACCAATATCTAAGCTCATTGATAGCTTTATGAAATTGCCAGGAATTGGCCCGAAAACGGCCGTTCGCCTGGCTTTTTTTGTACTAAACATGAAAGAAGACGTGGTATTAGACTTTGCAAAGGCTTTGGTCAATGCTAAGCGTAACCTGACATACTGTTCTGTTTGTGGACATATTACAGACCAAGACCCTTGTTATATCTGTAGTGATGAAAGAAGAGACAAGACGATTATTTGTGTAATTCAAGATCCTAAAGATGTAATTGCTATGGAAAAGATGAGAGAGTACAATGGTTTGTACCATGTACTTCATGGAGCAATATCTCCAATGGATGGAATTGGTCCAGAGGATATTAAAATTCCAGAGCTCTTAAAGAGATTGCAAGATGATACGGTACAGGAAATCATTTTAGCAACAAACCCTAATATAGAAGGTGAAGCAACGGCGATGTATATCTCACGTCTGTTAAAGCCGACAGGAATAAAAATGACGAGAATTGCACATGGTCTTCCAGTTGGAGGAGACCTAGAGTATGCAGACGAAGTAACTCTTTCTAAAGCGTTGGAAGGAAGACGTGAACTGTAACCTGAAAGGAGATTGAATGATGTTCTTTTGGAATAAAGGAAAGCTTCGAAAAGAATATGATACAAAACTTCTTAATCAGCTTGAAGAATTAAAAGAAGATTGGATGAAACAAAAACAACTCATCGAAAAGAGTATCGACCCTTCAGAAGAAGTCCTATATGATGTAAAGGTTGCAGAGTCCAAATATTTCTTTTTACTTAGAGAAGCAAAAAATAGAAAATTATTTTTAGGGAAGTCTTAATGGCTTCTTTTTTTTATTGTTCTGATTTTAAAACATCTTCATAAACTAGTAGTACAAGTTGTAGGGGGAGTGTTTTAAAATGGAACCAATTATTGTAATATCAATCGTAGGTGGTTTAGTCTTACTACTATTATTAGTAGGTGCACCTGTAAAACCGATTCGATTAATAGGACAAGGGTTAGTGAAAATTATGATAGGCGCACTATTGCTTTTCTTTTTAAATGCATTTGGATCAACACTCGGATTACATATTCCCATCAATTTAGCGACTTCGTCTGTTTCGGGCTTTTTAGGACTTCCAGGAGTGGTAGCATTAATTGTTATTGAAAGATTTATATTATAAAAACAAATGGATGGCCGTTTGTTTTTATTTTTTTGAGTAAAGGTTTGACATATTTAATCTACCATGTTAAATTATATTTCTGTCGTTTGAATGAACGGCAAAAAAACTTTTTCGAAAAACTTATTGACTTTATTGTAGTCAATCTGTTATATTAATAAAGTCGCCTTAACGAGACGACAACGAAAGAGAAGCTCTTTGAAAACTGAACATAACAATCAAATCAAGCGTCAACGTTTATTTTTTAAATTTATATTTGAGCAATCAAATATCTCTTATCGGAGAGTTTGATCCTGGCTCAGGATGAACGCTGGCGGCGTGCCTAATACATGCAAGTCGAGCGGATCTTTGGGAGCTTGCTCCCGAAGATTAGCGGCGGA
>JBEQAC010000046.1:0-16826 GCA_041640535.1 Bacillaceae bacterium | reverse complement strand
AGCAGAAGTATTTCCGGTAGAAGCACAAATAATCGTGTTGCTCCCATCTTCTTTCGCCTTTGCTACAGCCATGACCATTCCTCTGTCCTTAAATGAACCAGTAGGGTTTGTTCCTTCTGTTTTTACGAATAATTCAATCCCAAGCTCCTTTGATAAATTCTCGAGCTTAATTAAAGGAGTATTTCCTTCATTTAATGTTAACATTGGTGTTTGTTCTGTTACAGGTAGTAATTCTTTAAATTCAGCTAATAAACCATTCCATCTCATTGTACGCCATCTCCTTCAACACGATACGAACTTTTTACTTGTGCAACAACCTCAGAGTCACGAAGTTGTTGTAATATTTCCTCATAATCCTTAAGAGAGGCTTTATGAGTAACTAAGACAATTTCAGCTAGATCCTTTTCTTTTAATGGTAATTGTAAGATTTTTTCAAAGCTTACTCCACGTTCTGAAAAAATTGTCGTTATTTTTGCAAATGAACCTACTTGATCCTTTACATGAATTCTTAAGAAATATTTCGAGAAGATTTCTGAAGGTTTCTTTAGATTCTTTTCAAACTGTGGTGAAATGGCACTTTGTCCATTCACCCCTAGTCTCATATTTTTCATAACAGCGACCAGGTCTGATACAATAGCAGTTGCCGTTGGCAAACTACCGGCTCCAGGACCATAGAACATCGTCTCACCGACTGCTTCTCCATATACATACACAGCATTGTATTCATCATTTACAGATGAAAGGGGATGATCATCAGGTAATAGAGTTGGCTGAACGCTAACCTCTACCTTCTCGCCATCTTGTTGAGCAATACCAATAAGCTTCATTGTATAGCCCAGTCGTTTACTATAATTTAAATCTTCTTCAGTAATTGATGATATTCCTTTTACAGCAACATCTTGTAAATCGATATTCATCGAAAAACCGAGAGTAGCTAAAATTGCCATTTTCCTCGCAGCATCAAGCCCCTCAACGTCTGATGTGGGATCAGCTTCTGCAAACCCTAGCGCTTGTGCTTCAGCTAGTACTTCTTCATATGGACTACCATTTTTGCTCATTTTTGTGAGGATGAAATTCGTTGTTCCATTTACAATCCCCATTAACTTCATAATTTTATCTGAAGACAATCCGTCCACTAATCCTCTTAAAATGGGAATCCCACCAGCAACACTAGCTTCATAGTATAGATCACAGCCATTCTCACTTGCTGCCGTATGTAACTCTGATCCATATAAAGCAACTAAATCCTTGTTAGCAGTTACGACATGCTTTTTGTTTCGTAAAGAGGAAAGAATATAATTTCTTGTATCTTCAACTCCACCCATTACTTCTATCACTACATCCACTTCTGGATGTTCAATCACTTCATGAACATTTGTAGTTAGAAGGGTAGAATCCACGTCTACATCACGATCTTTATTTATACTTTGCACCAAGATTTTCTTAACTTCAATAGGACATCCCACCTGATGCATAAGTTTATCTTGATGATTTTTTATTATTTTTACCACACCAGTTCCAACAGTTCCTAGTCCTAAAAGACCGACACCAATACTCTTCATTTCTTCACTCTCCTTAATGTATTTCTCAGAAATACATTTGTATATCTATAAAGGACATTATAGATATAAAATCAAATAATTACAAGAGTGTTTTCACACTTATTTTCTAAAAATAATATTTATTTCTACAAAACACAAATATCTCATATTAAAAAATCATAAAATAATAAAAAATTGTGTTTATTTTGTGAACTTAAATATCTTTTATATTATCAGCCATTATCACTCTATTTATCAACCATTTTTCAAAAAAAGAAGACGAGCATTGATTTGCTGTCTTCGTATCTAATGTTTAATTGTCCTCTCATTGAGCCAGTTTACGGCGGGTGCAGAAGTAATTCGATAATGTTTACTAAATAAATCATGGATGGATACTAAAAATTTTTCATAATAACTAGATTCCCTTAATATTCGATGTAATTGATTTTCATAGGTCGTCTTTTGAACCTCTGAATTTGTTAAATAATACCCTTCAATACATTCGAAATAATGGAGAGGAAAAAGTAAACGTGAATATAATAATCTCCATGAAAAAGGCGATAATGGGGAGGTGGTTACATACTCACTTAAAAAGTCATGGTATTTATTTAATTCTATTTTATTACTATTTATAAAAGCATCCCGAATATACTCAGCAAGATCACGACTTCCATGATCAAATACCCATGTTGTAGGAAGTTTTACAAAATCACTGTTTTGCCATAGAGTTTGAGTAAACCTATGATGACAAATCGTCGCTGAATCAACAGGCATAGCAAAATCATCAATTTCTGTATCGACTAGATACTGTATCGCATTTTCAGTTAGTCCAAGATAATAAGGAAATGATTCAACAAAGCTCTTTTCAAAATCGTTGATAGGATGTTGATTTACACGATCCTTCCAAAATATCTCCATTTGGTCTAATCGTTTTTCCCATAGGCCTTTCCACTGGCCAATTCGTTTATTTTTCGTAATAGGATAGGGAAATGTTCTCCCCTTTTGATGAAATAAAGCGAGCTCGTTCCCAATTCCTGTTGTCCGAGTATTGATATTCCTAGGAAATCGCAAAAGAATGACAGATTGATCGTTTACAATGGTTGAGAGCTTCCCGTCTTTTGTAGGGACAATTAACGCAATCGTAGATTCTCCTCTTTGGATCATATAATCACTTAAAGCCTTAAGTTCAGCAATTTCTTCTTGTTCCAAATTTCCAGATGGAACAATAGTATATAGTATATTTCGATAGCGAAACCCTTCAAATTGACCATATGATTCTGTTTTTCTTACTTGTAATCCATATTGATCTAATATTTCACTATTCATCGAATTCCCCCATTTTCGTAACAATCTTTTGGTTAATTTGAATATATACAGTTCAATCGGCTAATATGAAGGTATATATACTTTTTCTTAGAATATTCATTGAACAAGGTTGATTATAATCTCTAATCTCTATCCAAGAGTGATGAATCCTTTATTTTTTAATGTTGATGGATATTCTATCTAAGTGGGACCTATACCTCGATCCAATTGTAGAGGGTAGTTGTTGAAAATAATTTAGAGTGGGTGAAAAGATGTCAGAAAAAAAGATGGATCCAATCGAATTAAAAGCTAGAAAATGGTTAGAAGAACGTGGGGTAACCATTAAAGATATTGCAGATCTTGTATATTTCCTTCAAAACAAATATCATACAAATCTTCAGATGGAGGATTGTATTGAGAATGTAGAACGTGTGCTGAGTAAAAGAGAGGTTCAGAATGCCATCCTTACAGGCATTCAACTGGATATTTTGGCAGAGAAAGATTTATTAGAAGAACCTCTTCTATCCACCATTAAAGCGGATGAAGGTTTATACGGTGTGGATGAAATCCTAGCCTTTTCAATCGTAAATGTGTATGGATCAATCGGATTTACAAACTATGGGTATATTGATAAAAAGAAGCCAGGAATTCTAGAAAGGTTAAATGATAAGAGTGCAGGATGTCATACCTTTTTGGATGATCTTGTTGGGGCGATAGCTGCAGCTGCATCTAGCCGTCTTGCGCATAGGGCAGCTAATACAGAATAAAAGAGCATAAAGAAAACTTGGCTGGTGCCAAGTTTTCTTTATATGTATTTGATCCATTCAGATAATTGATGGATTGCAAGGGTAGGTTTACGCTCAATGGTTGCTAACATTTCCTTGGTTGTTACACCTGAATGAACAAGGAGTGTGTCAATTCCTGAATTTATTCCTGCCATAATATCTGTATCGTAATTATCCCCAACCATTAATGTATCTTCTTTATTAACCCCTAGTACTTTTAAGGCTTGTTCCATAATGATGCCTTCCGGTTTTCCAATAAAGATCGGTTGTACAGTGGTTGAAACCGTAATAACAGCAGTAAGTGAGCCATTTCCAGGCATTAACCCTCTTTCGGTTGGGATAGCAATATCACCATTTGTTGATATAAAGGTTGCTCCATTTCGAACGGCTAAACAAGCTGTCGCCAGCTTGTCATAGGTAATGTTATGATCAATTCCGATGACAACATAATCTGGGTTCTCTTCTGACCTAATAAAGCCTTTATGATCTATTGCAGTCTTTATTCCCTCTTCACCAATTACATAGATCGTAGCATTTTTATCACGTTCATAGATATAATTTGCAGTAGCTAAGCTTGTCGTAAAGACATGTTGTTCTGTTGCCGGAATATCAAATGTGGTTAGTTTTTCAGCGACTTGTTCGGGCGTCCTGGATGAGTTGTTCGTAACAAATAAATAAGGGATGTTTCTTTCAACTAATGTTTTAACAAAGTCAACTGCATCTTCAATTTTCTCTTTCCCCCGATACATCGTTCCATCTAAATCAATTAAATATCCTTTATAGCTTTTCAATTATTCCACCTCACTCTCTTTATCTTACCCTTATATTTGCTCTTCTTCTATAATCTAATTTTGACAATAATGAAACAAACGCCTTCAATTGATGTCGAAAGCGTTTGGGTTTATCCTTTTTTAATTTCATATTGACAACATGCATCTCCATTTGCCATGCAGCCCATCGATCTTATTTTAGAGGTATCTAATACCTTTTTAAATAACTGCAACTCACAGTCGCAGGCTTTTTTATACCCGTTCGCCACTTCTGCAATTGGACAATTAAATTCTTTTAATAGAAAGGAATCAGAATCAACTTGCTCAAGTTCTACCATGTAGCCATTCTCATTTTGAATATGAGCAAGTTTTTCAACCTTTTCATCAAATGTCTTATTTTCAAATTCTTGTTGATACTTACTTACTAATCGTTCCAATCTTGCTTCGAAAAGCTGATGAATAACGTCTCGTCCACCAATTTCCTCTAAATCATTTAGAAAATCGAGAGTTAAGTGTTTATAATTACGTGGAAACGATTCTTGCCCAGCCTTACTTAGCTTATATTTATTTAGTGGACGACCCATCGCTTGTCTCACTAAAGTAGTTTCTACTAGGTTATCTCGTTCAAGCGTGTTTAGGTGTCTTCTTATCGCCATTTCAGTTACGCCTAACTGATTTGCTATTTCGGAAACAGTTAACTGATTTTGCTTTTTTAACATCGTCAAAATTTCTTCTCTTGTAGAAGATGATTTGGCATTCATACACTCACCGCCTTCTACAATATATTGTACTTTACTATCCCTATTTTTACAATTATTAAACAATTATGTATCAAAAGTACAATTTAGTTTCTGAATGCTGAAACCGGTCCTAATTCATTTTCTAAATAGCTTCTAATGGAAGTAGGAAATGTTCTTAGGGATTGTAGATGATCGTTTATTGTAGTCAAAAGAAGTGAATGATCTATTACAATATATTGTTGAACTAACAATTTACGAAGATGAATGATTTCTTTTAAGTCCTTTGCATTTTCTGCACCAATTACCTTTTCATCCTCCATAATATCCACAATATCTTCAAAGCTTCCCGGATCTCTCATAATAAAGCCATCAATCATGGCATTCCCAACATCAAGAACTGATTCAATCGCAGTGTGGACAAGTCTTTCCAGCGCTTTTTTCTCCACTATATGGTTCCAATCATGCTTATCTTCAAGGATCCTTATCGTTTCTTCTAAAAATCTTAAAGTATGTTCAATATACTCACGATCAACAAAATACATTTTATTACCATCCTTTTATATAGTTATTCCTTATTCTTATCCAATTAGAGCTAAAATAATTTTATCACAATATATATCTAGTGGTATCATAGAGAGTATCACGCAATGAATTGGAGGAGAAAACAATGGCAGAAAGATTTTTCTTATATGATGATACAATTGATACAAAAACTAGATTTGTTAGTTTTATGGGTGAACAACAGCGCTTCGATTTAGCGATTATAAAATCTGATCGATATTATGGCAAACATTTGGTTCTAGATATTCAAAGCAACCGCTTTGCTATTATTGGTAGTGATGATTTAGACGAACCAGGCTATCTCGAGTATGCATACAACCTCTCAGAAGAAGATGCTGAAGAATTACGCTCTTTTCTATATGAAATTGTCTAACATGTACAGATAAAAGGTTGACCTCTACTCAGGTCAACCTTTTTACATCATTTTTATGATTTTTTTACTTTTTTTAGTACAAAATAGGCACATCCAAAGTTACAGTATTCGTACAAGTATTCAGATAATGTGCTAATTTTTGTATCAAATGTCGCCTTTGAATTCTCATCTTCAAAAAAGCCTCGTAGACGTAGTTGACTGTAGCCCCAATCACCGACGATATAATCGTATTTCGTTAAGATTTCACTATACCTTGTACGAAATGCTTCTTCATTAAATCCTTGCCTTGACTCATCCACTACTTCATAGCAAATATTATTAATACAAATCATTTACATCACCTCGTCTTATCTAACTTTATCATAAATTATAGACCTTCAACCATCAATTTCTAGAGAAAAAAATTTATTACTTGGTGAATCTAATCTTGAGGAGGTGTTACCATTGTTTAAAAAATCGATGATGATTACAGGGATTTGTTGTATTGCAACACTCACAGGATGTGCTGGGGCAGACGATACCCAGATTTATCAACAAAGTGGCAATACAATCAATCGAACAGACCGTATCGAACTATATAATAATACTGGAGATGAAAATCCAGGGATGAACAATTTCGGCTATGTCCGTCATCAAAAAAGCCCAGTACCTGGAGACAATACGGTCTATAGTATGCCAAAGCTTAACCGTGAAGTTGTCGCTGATATGATTAGTAAAATGGCTACAACTCAATTACCAAATGTAAATGATGCAGCTACTCTTGTTACAGATGAAGAAGTATTAATTGTCTATGATGCAGACACAGATGACCGCTTTGAAACAGCCGACCAAGTCAAAAAAACAGCGATGTCTGTCGTACCTAGATGGTACCATGTATATGTATCAGATAATCCAGTATTAATGCAAGACATTGAACGATTTGCTACTTTAACCTCGACAAGCAGAAATGTCGATCAAATTATTACAACTACTATACAACGAATGTTAGAATCACCACAAGGGCGTAAAATTAGTGATGGAGAAAATGCTAACGGTGAAATGTCCGGTGGAGTGAATAATGAATACGAACGTAAAATGAATGATCTTTCAAAAATGTATCAAAACCCAAATTCCAAAACATTAAATAAACAAACAGATATCACCCATATAGAAACCGATGATGTGGATGAAGGAAAAACTGAGACAAGAGGCAGAACAAGAACGACAAATGAAAATTAATCATGCTAAAAGGGAGTGACACTGTCACTCCCTTTTGATTATGCTTCTTTTGCTTCCTTATGTTTAGTAGCTGCATTCACTTGCTCATCTGCATGATAAGATGAACGAACTAACGGACCGGATTCACAATGACTAAACCCTTTGGTTAAAGCAATTTCTTTAAGCTCTTGGAATTCATCTGGATGGTAATATTTTTCAACCTTTAAGTGCCGCTTCGTAGGTTGTAAATATTGTCCAATAGTCATGATATCGACATTGTTTGCTCGTAGATCATCCATTGTTTCAATGATATCTTCCTTTGTCTCCCCAAGTCCTACCATAATGCTTGATTTAGTAGGGATGGAAGGTTGCAATTCTTTTGCTCTTCTTAAGAACTCAAGGCTCCGGTCATATTTTGCTCTTGCTCGGACACGATCGGATAATCTTCTAACTGTTTCTATATTATGATTCAGAATGTCAGGTTTAGCATCCATTAACGTCTTTAAGTTTTCTAAAACTCCACCCATATCCGATGGTAACACTTCTATGGATGTAAAAGGACTTTTTCGGCGTATCGCTCTGACCGTTTCGGCAAACACCTTTGCCCCACCGTCTTTTAAATCATCACGTGCTACTGCTGTAACCACTACGTGTTTTAATCCCATTAAGACAACTGAATCTGCTACTCTTTCTGGTTCTTTCCAATCTAACTCAGTAGGAAGACCTGTCTTAACTGCACAAAATCGACACGCACGTGTGCATGTATCTCCAAGAATCATGAAAGTTGCTGTTTTTCTCACTGCCCAACACTCATGGATATTAGGACATCTAGCTTCTTCACATACTGTATGTAAATTTTTCTCTCTCATCATCTTTTTCAAACCAGTGTAATTTTCATTCGTGTTAAGCTTTATTTTTAACCAGTCCGGTTTACGAATATATTGTTCATTTTTTGACATTGACGATCACTCCATAATAGAAAGTACTCTGCTTTTGCAACTTTAACATAACAAATAAACATACACAAGAAAAGTGTTTATGGACATTTCCAACAATTAGTATTTATTAAAATGGCCTTATTTAACAAACTAAGATAAGAACGAAAACATACTTACTTGAATGTTTATCTTGTTTGCTTTCTTCCAAAAGAATGTAGAGAAGTGGGAAAGGAGTTACTGAAGTGCATAAGCCGTTGATTTTACTTGTAATAGCTTTTATCATCTTCTTAGTTTGTCCGAATCACCCTAATGCTGAGATGAATCAGGAACAAATTTATCAGGAGCGTATGGGTCTCTATGCTAAGATGGAAACTGTCACACAAATTCCTTGGTATTATTTTGCTGCTATTGACCAATATGAACGAAGTGTTCGACGTGCTAGAAAAGATATTCCCAAAGCAGAAGGTCTGACTGGAATATACTTTAAGCCAGAGCAATGGTCAGGTTATTTAAATCCAAATCCTAATGATACTGACCCATTTAGCATTGCTCTATTTGGAGGAATCGGGAAAGATGGAAATGGTGACGGGCTTGCAGATCAATTAAATGATGAAGATGTTTTATATACATTTGCAACCCATCTTTTAGCTTATGGAACAGACAAAGATAACATAAAAATTGCATTATGGGATTATTACCAACGTGACCGATCTGTTGATTTAATCATGGGTAAAGTGAAGATATATAAGACATATCAGACTCTTAACTTAGATAAGAACGCATTTCCTCTTCCTCTTCGATACAACTATAGCTACCGCAATACGTGGGGTGATGCAAGAGGCTGGGGAGGAAGACGTATTCATGAAGGTACAGATATATTTGCTGGGTATGGTACGCCTGTTCGAGCGACTAGCTACGGTATTGTAGAAATGAAAGGTTGGAATAAATACGGCGGCTGGCGTATCGGAATACGTGATATTAATAATACTTATCACTATTTTGCACATTTAAATGGCTTTGCGAAGGACTTAGCAGTTGGGCAAGTTGTCGAACCTGGTATGCTCATCGGCTCAGTTGGAAGCTCAGGATACGGTCCACCAGGAACATCTGGAAAATTCCCACCTCATTTACACTATGGAATGTATAAAGATAATGGTTTTACTGAATGGTCATTTGATCCATTTCCACATTTAAAAAGATGGGAACGAGCAGATCGTGCTGCTCGTAGAAAAAAATAGAAATAAAAAGGATGACCTGAAATGCTAGTAAGAGCATCCAAGGTCATCCTTTAATCTATTCATTAACGTTGCTTTGACTTTGAAACAGCATTTATTATACTTGCTGTTAATCCACCCCAAACAATGACAATTCCTACAATCATCATCACAATTGCACTTGCATCCATTATTGTGCATCCTCCTTGCTTTCACCTAATTGTAGTTCATTTTTGTCCCACTTCTTAAGGGAAAGTAGAATTCCTACAAAGATCGCACCTAACGCCACTGTCCAGCCCCAGCTAAATAAAAACTCTCTTGGGTAGCCTTCATAGTCAGTTGTTAAGTTCGTACGAAGATTATCAAACATCATATAGCCTAGAACAATCGGTGTAACAACACTTAGAGAGATTCTCCACCAAGCGCCAAGCTTAATATCTGATAAATCATCAGCATGCTTTTGTAAATTGCGTAACTCTTTCGCGAACCAAGAAATTGCAATTACCTGAATTAATCCAGCTAGTGCAACACCAAAGCTATTAATGAAATAATCAGCCACATCTAATAAGAATAGACCACCTTGTGTTGCAAAAATAATTGAAATAAGCGCTGAAGCTCCTCCTCCAAAAAGGACAGCCTTTGAACGTGATACCTTAAATTTATCTTGAATACCAGCAATGAAAGTCTCTACAATCGAAATTAATGAAGACAATCCAGCTAATACTAATGATCCAAAGAATAAGAAGCCGAAAAACTCTCTAAATGCAGGAAATTCATTAATAATTTGTGGAAAAACAACGAACGCTAATCCAATACCTGCTGAAACAACCTCTTTCACTTCTACACCTTGTGTATAAGCCATAAATCCTAAAGCACTAAATACTCCTATACCTGCTAATAATTCAAAACTTGAGTTTGCAAAACCAGTAATAAAAGCATTATTGGTAATATCAGATTTCTTAGGTAAATAACTTGAATAAGTAATCATAATAGCAAATGCAATTGATAAACTAAAGAAAATCTGACCATACGCTGCAACCCAAACCTTTCCACTTCCAATACTACTCCAATCAGGCTTGAAGAATGCATTTAACCCATCTACTGCACCATCAAGAGTTAAGGCACGTACTACAATAATTAAGAATAATACAACTAATGTAGGGATAAAGATACGGTTTGCCATTTCGATTCCCTTTTTTACCCCTGCAAAAAGAACACCTAAAGCAACCACCCAAACAATGACAAGTGGAATAAATACTCCAGGAACAATACTACCTAATTGACCGATTTCTCCTCCTGCTAAATCAATTCGATTTAAAAAGTCTCCCATTAAGAAACCACCAGTATCGCTGCCCCATTTAAGGTTTAAAGCAAATACAGCATAAGCCATTGCCCAAGCGATAATAACCGCATAATAAGTTGAAATAACAAATGAAATGGCAACTTGCCACCAACCAATCCACTCATTTCCTTTGTTCAATCTTGCATAAGTAAGTGGAGCAGATCCACGATATTTATGTCCCATTGTAAATTCTAAGATTAATAATGGAATACCCGCTGTTAGTAGTGCGAATAGATATGGAAATAAAAACGCCCCTCCACCATTATCATACGCTACTGCCGGAAACCTCCAGATGTTTCCTAGACCCACCGCTGAGCCTACTGCCGCTAAAATAAAGCCCGCTCGCGTTCCCCATTGTGGACGATTATCCATTTATTTTGCCTCCCTTAACCCCCATCCTTTTCCTAGTTCTTTTATCATAATTTCTACACTAGTTAAAGTTGGAAATTTTTATATTTTCTGATTTTTTAATATAATCTATACATAGTATAGCTAGTCTTTATGCATCTGTCAAAACATTATTTTCGAATCAGTAAAAAAGAGAAGACAAAGGTTCTGAAACCCCTGTCTCTACAGTATATATATAGTTTAATCATTATTTTGTAATTGTTTTTTTTATTATAAACCACATTTTTGCGATTTAAAGCGCTAATAAAATTATTATACTACACTACCTTTATTCCGAAAAACTGATAGAAATACTACAATTAATCCAATGACAACAACTAATCCTATCATGGTGCTACCTGTAACCCCTAATACTAAATAACCAATGATGGCAATCACAGCGGATATAATTGCATATGGTAGCTGTGTAATGACATGGTCAATATGATGACTTCCAGCACCTGTTGATGAAAGAATCGTTGTATCTGAAATTGGTGAACAATGATCTCCAAATACCGCTCCAGCTAAAACAGCAGCTAAAGAAGGTAATAACAGAGACAAATCTGTCGATGCAGCAATCTCTCCAGCGATTGGCAATAACATTCCAAAAGAACCCCATGATGTTCCGGTTGAAAAAGCCATGATTCCAGCTACGATAAATAAAATGACAGGTAATAAGGCTAAGTTCATATTTGCGCTAACAAAACGCTCTGCTAGGTATTTACCTGTTTCAAGCTGTCCAATTAAATCAACGATCATCCATGCAAGAGTTAAAATATATACGGCAGGCAACATTGATTTAATACCTTCTACTATTCCTTTACTTAACAAAGGTATTGCTATACTCTTTTTCACAAATACTTGTCTAAAGAATAACGCAATCGTAACAGTTAAACCAATTAACCCACCATATAATAGTGCTGCTGCAACATCTGTATTTTCAAAGATTGCAAGCAAGCTTACATCTCCTTCTGTTGCAGTATATCCTGTCCAAATCATTGAACCAACTGTTCCAACAATTAACGCCAAAATAGGGAAAATTAAGTCAGCAACCGTTCCTGTTTTACTTACTGGAAGCTCTTGCTTTAGATCTCCTAGTACTGGTTTCGAAGGATCTGCTACTTCGCCTTCCTTTAGTGCACGTTCTTCATGTTTTCTCATACTACCTAGATTGATATTTAGAATAGAAGCTCCAAATACCATAATGATGGCCGTAATTACATAAAAATTCATCGGAATCATTTGGATAAACGCTGTAAGTGGTGTGTATTGAGTAATCTGATGTGTTGCAAAAATCGTTCCAATAATGGCAATGATATAGGCACCCCAACTTGATACAGGTGAAACAACACAAATAGGTGCTGACGTTGAATCTATAATGTATGCAAGTTTTGCGCGTGACACACGATGCCGATCAGTAAGTGGTCTACTTACTTGTCCTACTGCTAACGCATTAAAATAATCATCTATAAATATAATCATTCCTAAAATGGCAGCTGTTATTTTAGCTCCAATTCTTGTTTTCACTTTTCTTAGTGCCCATTCACCAAACGCACGACTACCACCTGAAATCGAAATAAACGCTGTAATCGACCCTAAAATGAACAAGAATAGGATAATATAAACATTCCATGTATTAAGCTCACCTTCATCAATGAAAATGGCGGTAAAGCTGTTCCAAATGGTGGCTAGAGATTGTCCAACCCATGAAAATACTCCATTCGTTTCAATAACAGGTACCTGTAAAATAAGAGCAGCTGATAAAATACCTACACCTAGAGATAGTAACACCCTACGTGTTAAAATCACCATTAGAATTGCAATTAACGGTGGGACAAGCGAATAAATTGTTGCTGTCATTTTTTTCTCCTCCGAATTAAGATTGTATTCTAAAAGAGGGGTTCTGTGTGAAAGAAAATAAAAGTGTTCTAGTTTGCTTTAAAAGAACACAAAAAAGAGCAATGATAGAAAATAACTATCATTACTCTTAGTAATGTTATGTTATCCTCCATCACGATCAGTAGCCCTCCATAGAATTCATTTCCTAAAAAATGATATCCTATGACAGTATTACTCTTATTCAAAGTAATACCAGCGAAAATAAATTTGACGATTTAATTTTCACTTCGGCAGAAAATCCTTTCAGCTATGATCAACGTTGTCATCCTCACAAAGCCTACTGATATTTTCTGCACCTCTACCTCATCGATCTGAGATAAGGTGATTTATATTTTTAGAATTACTTTTGTATTATAGTAATTTTCACCTATAAAAGCAATGGAATTTTTCTATCAATTATTTCCTCCAGGCAACTGAATCGAAGGTGATGTATTTCCACCATTATTATAGAATTGAGGTACTTCTCCTTGAATGAAAATAGGACCAGCAATCGGCACACTTGTAGGGACTACTACAGAGGTCGTCGCAAATGGAATAATAACCTGAATTTTCACCTCAATATGTACGAGGACTTCAATAAATGTATTATTTATTCCCGCTTCAACTACATTCCTTGAATAATCTGTCATAACATCACCAATCATGTGAAATCGAACAGGAATTTTTGGACCTAAGTTACCAATTAGGGCATTATTCGTTGCTTGACCTAACGGAATTTCATAATAAAAACCTGGACTTTTGTCATCAGATTGAATTTCTACCTCAGGCAGCTCAAGCGCTGCAACATTTCCCTGATTTACATATTTCAAGTATTTTTCTACATTATTTGTTGTTTTGGCCATGACTTCATTAATAATATTGGAGTTAAATATAATACTCGAAACCTTCCCATTATTATCCTTTTCCATAATAATAATGTCTTCATCACTTAATTTTTCTTCACTTATCTGTTTTGTTATTGCATTTTTTATTACAATGGTCGCAATTCTACTGGTTTCATTTTCTGCATACTTAATTAATGTTGGTTCAATCCCCTCGTTGACAATCCAAAGACCGATTGCTGTTGAAAACATAAAAAATACAAACGTTAATAAAAATACATAGCGAAAAGGCAAGGGCCCTTTTCGCGGTAGTGGACCGCGAAACTTTGACATGCTTAATCCCCCCTTACAAGCTATGTTTATGCTGCTAAGGAGGGATGTACGATAGATTATTATAAAATATTTTTAATAAATCCTTAATTGCTATTTTGCATCATTTCTTCTGTTTCATACGTTGTATCACATTTACTAATTACAAGATGCAATTCTTCTTTGAGATTAATTTCATAGTAGTTTGATAGTTCTTGTCCATTTTCTTCAATGATTCTAATAATCGGTCTCTCACTTAATCCTTGATTCTGGCCAGAAATAACACCTTTTCTTCCATCATTTAAATGCACCGTAAGACCGATCGGATAAATAACCACTGATCGTCGAAAAGCTTCAACTATTTCTAAATCAAAAAGCTGTTCAGCACCAGCATATAATATTTCTAACCCCTCATGTGGGAGCATCGCACGTCGATAGACGCGGTTTGAGGTTACCGCATCAAACACATCCGCTACTGCAATAATACGAGCAAAGTAGTGAATATTGTCTCCCTTTATTCCTCTAGGATAACCTGAACCATCCAGACGCTCATGATGCTGATAAGCACAATGTGCAGCAATGAGAGGAATGGTCATTGTTTTTCTCAAAATCTCAAACCCATTTTCCGTATGTTGTTTAATCACTTCGTATTCTTCATCTGTTAGCTTTCCTGGTTTCAAAAGTATATCGTTTGGGATCGATATCTTTCCTACATCATGTAGAATTGCGCCTAGACCAAGTACTTCTAATTGTTTTTCTGAAAGCTTCAATTCACAGCCAATCGCTAATGAATACAACGTAACGTTAAGTGAATGTGTAAAAATATAATTATCATATGAATATACTTCTGAGAGGAGGCTAATTAAATCTTTATTCGATTTGATTTCCTTCAAAATCGATTGCACAAGCTTCGATAATTCTTTTGTTGTTTTTTCAAGGACAAATGATTGTGCGAGAACTTCTTTATTCTGTATATTCGTTAATTGGTTTTTAATCTCTTGTTTTGCTTTTTTTCGTAGTTCGTTTGAGATTGGATCAGTCGACTGTATATCTGATGTTCGCGGGTCACTAACATAAACATACGTGATGCCTAATTCAATTAATCGATTGATCATTCGTTCAGTTAAAGGAATACCCTCGCTAACCAGGATATAGCCTTTCTCATTATATATTGGTTTTGCTAAGCATTTTCCTGGCTTTAACGAATCTGTTGATACTAATATCATTGTAATCTCCTTATATAAGTGCTTAATTGCTTAAGCCATGTTAGAAGCGCATATGTAAGGTTGCCCATTTTGGGACAACCCCTTTAATTCATTACACCATTTTTAAAAGGGCATCTTTCCCTTTCATCCCGACATTAATTCCTTTGTTCTCTGCTTCTATTGTAACAGATTCAAGTGGCGCTTCAAGTAATTGTTCAATTGTTCGTACTCCAACGGCTCTCCCCGCAATAATGCCTCGATCTTTAAGCTTTTCATTCAAAAGTGCAACATCAAGTGCTCCACACATTATATAGCCGTTTTCATTTGTTACAGCCATAAAATTCGTCTTTGGCAGCTTGACGGTAATGGCTGTAAACTGATGATTATCTATAACAATCGGTGTCATGATCACCATTTCCAAATCACACTCCTCTCCTTATCACATTATGATAATGGAGGAATTTCGTGTATAGGTGTTTATCTATCTTGCTTTACAGCAGTTAATGTATGAGTTAACACATCTCGAACCATTTCAGGCATAAAATACTCTTTATTTTTTGCATCTCTAATAATCGGAAATAAATATCCGAAGGTGAACATATCAACTGTGCCAATAGTATATACGCGGTTGTGGTCAATAGGTTCATGATTAATCAAGATGTTTTTCACATGTCTTAAGCCATCAGAGAGTACCACAGATTCAAATTGCACACCTTCATAGATCATTTTCCCCATGAATTTACCACGAAAGCCTAACCCTATTACCTCTAATTTCTCCATCTTTTCTGTATGAGCTTGGAGGATGATCTCTTTTAATTCATCCCCTTTTAACCACACTTTGCAAGGATTTATTGGATGGGGACATATTCGATGTATATCTTTTTTGGAGATTGGCCCTTTTGGTAAAGAGTCTAATATGATTCCTGAATTCACCATCGCTAAATCGGAATCACACCAGGCCTTTAATGCATTTGCCAACAACCGAGCAAAGGGAGATTCTTCAAACCAATCTATCAATAAATCTTCTTCTAAGTATCCTATTTGATTACTTAAAAGTTCATCGCTTTGTTCTGCATATTTTATCAAGAGATCTTTTGTTTCAAAGCTTTCATCTCTAAGTTCACTTGTTTGTACAACTGTCGCTTTCTTATCAATTAGCTTTTTGGTCTCGAGATCTAGTTTTATTTCCACATAACCAATATACTGACCATACTTCCCTGCTCCACAAAGTAAGGTGTTGCCTATCATTTTTCCATTTGGAAATAAATGATGGGTATGCCCCCCTAGAATGATATCAATTCCAGGAATAGCCGCAAGCATTTCATCATCGTTTATCCCTAAATGGGAAAGCACAATCGTAACATCCGTCTTTTCTTTAAGTTCTAGAATAAGTTCCTTTGTGATCTCGAATGGGTCTTTGATTTCCCAACCTAGTAATT
>JBEQAC010000045.1:0-17007 GCA_041640535.1 Bacillaceae bacterium | reverse complement strand
CGCCAGCACAGCCACAAACTGAATTAATCATCACTAATGTTGTCCCTTTTTTCGCTAGTACCTCATCAACCTCTTCTGATGATTTTAATTCTGTAAAACCTGCAGCTACAATTTCTTTACGCGCTGTTTGAACAATATCATTCATAAACATATTAAAATCGATACTCATTTTAAATCTCTCCTTAGTACTTAATTACTTTATCTAAGATAATGATAATATATAGATTATCACTAATGTAGCACTACTTATACAATCATATCAATAGATATGTGTAAAGTTCAAATAGTTAGACTCTATTCTCTTCATAATCTTTATAGATTTTATGTTTATTTTTCCTCCTCCAGGGAACTATAATAATACATCTAGATTCATACCCCTAAACTCCCTAGATGAGCGGAATGTTCTGCATTTCGCCAGAAGGAAAGCGATGCTTTCCTTCTTTTTTTAGGCTCTTTCGTAAAGTTTGTTGTTATTTAACTAAGGAATGTTGATTTGCACTCCAGGTGTGTGCCTTCCGCGGGGCAGGTGATGAGCCTCCTCGTGCCTGCGGGGTCTCATCCTTCCTGCAGATCCCGCAGGAGTCACACATATCCGTTCCAATCAACCCTGCCCATCTAATTCGTTTTAAAAACAACAATCTTTTTGAAAACAGCCTTTTTTAATCACAGATCTTTTTCATACAATCTCAATAATTCATAAGCTGCACTTGATGGTGATAGCTTTCCTTGGACTACCTTTTGCTCAATTGTTGGCAGCTCCTGTTTAACCTTCAAATTCGAAAAAAAATTAATCTCAAGTTGGTCTCGAATCATCGAAAAGACCCATTCCTTCAACTGCTGCTTTCTTCTTATTTCAAATTGTCCACTTTTCTTTCCATTTTCAACAAACTTCCTGATCACATCAACCATCTCAGAAATTCCTTCTCCAGTTAGACTTGATACAGTATATGCCATCGTTCGCCAACCTGGTGTTGCTTCAGCAATAAAATGTAAAATTTGATTGTACTCGTTCTTAGTCAGCTCTGCATTCTGCTTATTTACTCCATCTGCCTTATGGATCACTAATGCATCAGTAAGCTCCATGACTCCTTTTTTCATTCCTTGAAGCTCGTCACCCGCACCTGTTAAGACGAGCAATAGGAAAAAATCAACCATCCCACGGACAGCAACTTCACTTTGACCAACTCCTATGGTCTCAATCAAAATAACATCAAATCCTGCTGCTTCACACAGAAGAATGGTTTCACGCGTTTTTCGAGCCACCCCTCCTAGCGTTTTACCAGAGGGAGAGGGTCTTACAAAGGCACGTTCATTTTTAGACAGTGCTTCCATCCTTGTTTTATCACCTAAAATGCTCCCTCCCGTGATGGTGCTTGTTGGATCAACAGCTAAGACTGCTACACGATGACCTAGATTACAAAAGAAGGTTCCAATTGCTTCAATAAATGTACTTTTTCCTGCTCCAGGTACTCCAGTGATTCCTAGGCGGATTGAATTTCCCGTATAAGGTAATAATTCATTAAGGACAGCCTGGGCAGTATCTTGATGCTTGGTGGCATGACTTTCAACTAAAGTGATAGTTTGTGCTAAAATCGTCCGATTCCCATTTCTTACACCCTCAACATATTCTTGAACGGAGTGTGGTTTTTTAACCATCCTATTCCACATCCTCATCATGAATTCGTCGATTGATCTCCTCCATTACTTTCCTAGCTGCAACAGGTATGACAGTCCCAGGTCCAAATATGGCTGCTGCCCCTGCCTTCAGTAAGAAATCATAATCCTGTGAAGGAATCACTCCACCAATCACAACAATAATATCCTCTCTACCAAGTCGTTTTAGCTCCTGCATCAATTGTGGCAGAAGAGTTTTATGCCCCGCCGCTAATGAACTCATTCCAACCACATGAACATCATTTTCAACTGCTTGTTTTGCTGTTTCTTCTGCCGTTTGAAAAAGCGGCCCAATATCGACATCAAATCCTAAGTCTGCAAAGGCGGTTGCAATAATTTTTGCCCCTCGATCATGGCCGTCCTGGCCCATTTTTGCGACTAACATTCGAGGGCGACGACCTTCTTCCTCAAAAAAGTCATTTGTTATTTTCCTAACTTCGTCGATTTCTTTTTCATCTCGATATTCTGAACTATAGATTCCACTAACGGATCGAATCACCGCTTTATGCCGTTTGGCCACCTTCTCAATCGCATCTGAAATTTCCCCTAAACTAGCTCTAGCTCTCGCTGCATCTACAGCCAATTCAAGTAAATTCCCCGTTTTTGTTTCTGTCGCTACTGTAAGTGCTCGTAATGTTTGCTGAACTCGATTTTCATCCCTTGTCGCTCGTAATTTCTCAAGTCTTTTAATTTGTTTTAACCTTACCGCTGTATTATCGATATCCAGTATATCAATAGGCTCTTCATTTTCTAACCGATACTTATTCACGCCAATAATAGTTTCAGTGCCACTATCTATTTTTGCTTGGCGTCTAGCGGCAGCTTCTTCAATCCGCATTTTAGGTAAACCTGTTTCAATTGCTTGAGCCATACCGCCTAGATCTTCAATTTCTTGTATATGTTCCCACGCTCTTTCTACTAATTGAGTTGTTAAGTGTTCAACATAATAGGAACCGCCCCAAGGATCAATGGTTCTGCAAATACTCGTTTCATCTTGGAGGTATAGTTGTGTATTTCTAGCAATTCGAGCTGAAAAATCAGTAGGTAGAGCAATCGCCTCATCAAGTGCATTTGTGTGAAGGGATTGCGTATGTCCTAGGGCTGCGGCCATTGCTTCGACACAGGTTCTTATTACATTATTAAATGGGTCTTGTTCAGTTAAACTCCAACCAGAAGTTTGTGAATGGGCACGCAGTGTAAGAGATTTTGGATTTTTTGGCTTGAACTCTCTCATCATTTGAGCCCAAATTAATCGTCCCGCTCTCATTTTGGCAATTTCCATAAAATAATTCATGCCAATGCCCCAAAAGAACGATAGCCTAGGAGCAAAGGAATCAATCGAAATCCCAGCTTTTAACCCCGTTCTTACATACTCTAATCCATCTGCTAGCGTATAAGCTAATTCAATATCTGCCGGTGCACCAGCTTCCTGCATATGATAACCCGAAATACTAATACTATTAAACTTTGGCATATACCTTGATGTGTAATTGAATATATCTGCAATAATTCTCATGGAGGTTTCCGGTGGATAAATATACGTATTTCTGACCATATATTCTTTTAAAATATCATTTTGAATCGTTCCTGTTAGCTTATCCTGACTGACTCCCTGTTCCTCTGCTGTAACAATATAAAACGCAAGAATGGGTAAAACAGCACCATTCATTGTCATGGATACGGACATTTGATCTAATGGAATCTGTTCAAAAAGGATTTTCATATCTAAAATCGAATCAATCGCAACCCCTGCCTTCCCAACATCACTTATGACACGAGGGTGGTCCGAATCATACCCCCGATGTGTAGCTAAATCAAAGGCGACTGAAAGACCCTTTTGCCCCATTGCTAAGTTTCGACGATAAAACGCATTGCTTTCTTCTGCCGTAGAGAATCCTGCATATTGTCTAATCGTCCACGGACGAGTCACATACATCGTTGGATAGGGCCCACGACTAAAGGGGGCAAATCCTGGCATATTATCTAAATGCTCCGCTCCTTCAAGGTCAGCTTTCGTATATAACGGTTTAATATTTATTTGTTCATTTGTCTTAAAACGAAGATCTTCTTCTGACATCTTACTTTTAGCTTCGATTGTTTGACGCCAATCTTCTATTTGAACATTGGATGGGTTTGTTTTTAATCGAACTTTGGAGAAATCAATTCTAGAATCCATCATCAGCTACCCCCATTTCTTGTTGGAGCTTTTTAAGTTCTTCATAACAGTCTGAAGCTTGATGAATAAAACGTTCAATTCCAGTTTCCTTTAATACCTCCTGCTGTTCGAGAGCTGGTTTACCGGCAAAATAAAATCTAGCAACATGAGTAAGTGATTGAAATAAAGTTCGATCCCCTTGTAGTAAGTCTATTACTTCTTTAGCTTTTCCACATAGAACATATGTGGATAACTTACGAGAGGAGCAAAATTGCAAAATTTCTGCCATCGTATGAAGACCTTCACTTTGCACTCCCTCAAATCCTCCAGCCTCAAAGAAACTAGTTGCAAAGTCTGATGTTTTTTTATAATTTGTTAGACTGCCAATATGAATGATTCCGATTTTGGGACGTTCACCGTGTATCGACTGAAATCGATCAGATGCTTGTCGTAACGATTCAAAATCTTGAGATAATCTATGCTGTTGAATTGGTTCAATTTCGAGAGGATGTTGATCAAGTTCATAAATTTTTACTAATTGATCTATTGTATTATTATTTATTGAGGAGTCTTTAACCATCATTTTAATAAAATCGATCAGATTGTTTGTTTCAGATGATTGGTTTATTTGTTTTGAAAGGCTGTTCTCGTGCTGATTTTGTTTTTGAAGTTTTGATTCTGAGAGGTTTGCATAAACATTTGTTCCAACTATTTTTTCTTTTCTTGTATTCACATACTTCCTTCTTTGATGTGCTGTTCGCTTTACTTCATCCTGAACCATTCCCGCTCGTAAAGCCGCTATCATCCCTCCCCTTTCTTCAACCCGCTGAAAGAGTGTATAGGCTTTTTGCGCAAGTTCATTTGTCAGGGATTCGATATACCATGACCCACCAGCAGGATCAATGACCTTTGTTAAGAAGGCTTCCTGTTGAAGGATTAACTGGGTATTCCTTGCTATTCTTCTTGAAAATTGAGTTGGATGTTGTCGCTGTTCATCAAAGGGAGTGACATGAAGACTCTCAACTCCACCCAGTGCAGCAGCAAAAGCTTCAACAGTTGAACGGAGCATATTTACATAAGGATCATAGAAAGTTTTTGTGTAGGTGGATGTTTTAGCATGGATGTTTATTTTTTGATTATCTGGAATTCCACCAAAAGCCTCTACTATCGTTGCCCAGACTATTTTTGCTGCTCTTAACTTGGCTATCTCCATAAAAAAGTTGGAGCCGACAGAAAATGAAAAGGTAATTTTTGGGGCGACATCCTCAATTGAAAGTCCGCGTTTCATGCATTCATGCACATATTCAACCGCACTTGCAATCGTAAATGCTAGTTCGCTTACCGCACTCCCACCACCATTATGATATGGCTCACTACTTACAAGGATCGTTCTAATATTTGGGGCTTTCTTTTTCGTCCATCCCACCGCAAAGGCCATTGCATCAAAGAGTGTCGTAAGCGAATTCTGCATGCTGCCCGTTTTAACTAACGTTGCAATTGGATCCATTCCAATAGTACCTTTTAAAAGTGAGAGGTCTAGGTTTTCTTCTTTAAAGTAGGCATAAAGAACACTTAAAAACGGGAGCGAACATGTACCAGCATCAACAAATATCGGGACCGTTGTCAATGGAATAGAAGAAAAAGCACGACGTACATCATTAGGTGTTTGAAAAGATAAGGCTGATTCAGCGTTCATTCCCTTCATATGATGCTCCGTTATTTTAAGCGAAATCATCGTCTGTCCATGTTCGAGCTCTTGCTTTAGATTCTTATTAAAAGTAGGCAGATCGTCTTCATTCATTTGTTGACTTATATACCACGGTTTCAATACATTTCCATCTTCCTCTGTTCCTCTTACAAATGGTGAGAAACCAGGTAATGCTTGTAAATGCGAAAGACTTCCTACATCTTCTTTTGTATATAACGGTTTAATCGTAATATTCTCATATGTATGTGTGAACAGCGTCTCAAATGAAGCCCCTTTTAATGCCTTTGTTGCTTCTTCTTTCCAGGTTTCATACTCAATTTTTTCAAACGAAGTATCGCGAAATTGATGATCTCCCATCAAATTATCACTCCTCTAAATAGGAATCGCTTACAATTCATAATATTTAAAATAGTTTATATTCTTATTTTAGTATAGATAAGGAAAATCGGCAATTGATGACCATCTAAAAACCCCTTTTAGATAGTGTTAACTATGTTAAAAGGGGTCAAATGTTTAATAAACTGATGTATTTTCTTTTGAAGTATTTTCTAGAATTTCTTTAATCCTTGCTAAAAATCTTCCACATACTAGTCCATCAAGGATACGGTGATCAAGTGACAGACATAGGTTGACCATGTCACGAATTCCGATCATATTATTAATCACAACTGGGCGTTTGACAATTGATTCGACTTGAAGAATGGCCGCTTGAGGATAATTGATAATCCCCATTGATTGGATTGAACCAAATGATCCAGTATTATTTACTGTAAATGTTCCATCCTGCATATCCTCAGGTCGAAGCTTTCCAGTGCGAGCCTTTTTAGCCAATTCTGTAATTTCCCTTGCAATGCCTTTAACTGTTTTTTCATCAGCATGTTTGATTACAGGAACAAACAATGCTTCCTCTGATGCAACCGCAATTGAAAGGTTAATATCCTTCTTTTGAATAATCTTATCCCCAGCCCACATCGAATTAATCTGTGGGAATTCTTTTAATGCTTGTGCAACTGCTTTAACAAAGAAGGCAAAGAAGGTTAAATTATATCCCTCTTTTTTCTTAAATTCTTCCTTAATCTCATTTCGGTAGGAAACTAGGTTCGTTACATCCACTTCGATCATCATCCATGCATGTGGTGCTTCATGCTTACTTCGAAGCATATTAGCTGCAATCGCTTTTCGGACTGCTGTAATAGGAATTTCAATATCACCTGGAACAGAGGAAATAGAGGTAGCATCTGTTTGCACGGTAACTTGTTCAGGTTTGCTCTTGGTAATTGGTTGAGCAGCTTGAGCATTTGTAGCCTTAGGGATATCTCCTGTTTCAACTAGCTTTAAAATATCTTTCCTCGTAATTCTTCCACCGGCGCCCGTTCCATTTACTAACTCTAAGTCAATTCCATGTTCGCCCGCTAAACGAAGAACAGCTGGGGAATATCGGCGTTTTTGACTATCCACTTCACTTTTCTCAGGAGACGGTTTAATTTCTGTTGTTTCCTTCTCTTCATTTGCTGGGACTTCATCTGCTGTCGTTGACATACCAACTTCTGTTTCAATCATACAAATCACTTCACCCACCGCAAGGGTATCTCCTTCAGCAGCAAGAAGCTCTTTTATTACGCCAGAATATGAAGAAGGAACTTCTGCATTTACTTTATCAGTCATTACCTCAAGCAAGGGTTCATATTTATTAACCTTGTCTCCGACCTGTACTAACCATTTACTTACCGTACCCTCTGTTACACTTTCACCGAGCTGAGGCATCGTAATTTTTTCAAGTGCCACTGGCCAAACCTCCTTTTATCGGGAGTTTCATCAGTTAAAAACTCCATAACAAACTCATCCAATTTGTTCAATCTATTAGAATGCAGCTAATTCTCGCATTGCCTTTTCAACTTTATCTGGGTTCATCATAAAGAATTTTTCCATTGTTGGTGCGTATGGCATTGCAGGAACATCAGGACCTGCTAAACGCTTGATTGGTGCGTCAAGGTCAAATAAGCAATGTTCAGCAATAATGGCAGAAACCTCACTCATAATACTACCTTCTTTATTATCTTCAGTAATTAATAACACTTTCCCTGTCTTCGAAGCCGCTTCAATGATTGCTTCTTGATCAAGTGGATAGATGGTACGCAAATCAAGAATATGAACCGAAATTCCATCCTTTGCAAGACGTTCAGCCGCTTGTAAAGCAAAATGTACACATAATCCATACGTAATAACCGTAAGGTCTTCCCCTTCTCGTTTTACATCGGCCTTCCCAATCGGTAAAACATAATCGTCTTCAGGTACTTCCCCTTTTATTAAACGGTATGCTCGTTTATGTTCAAAGAATAATACTGGATCATCATCACGAATTGCAGCTTTTAATAATCCCTTTACATCATAAGGAGTAGATGGCATCACAATTTTCAGACCAGGCTGATTAGCAAAAACAGCTTCTACAGATTGTGAGTGGTAAAGAGCACCATGAACCCCTCCACCATATGGGGCACGAATCGTAATCGGACATTGCCAATCTCCATTCGAACGATATCGGATTCTTGCAGCCTCAGAAATAATCTGGTTTACAGCAGGCATAATGAAATCAGCAAACTGCATTTCAGCAATCGGACGCATCCCGTACATCGCTGCACCAATTCCAACCCCAGCAATGGCAGACTCAGCAAGGGGCGTATCCATCACTCGCTCTTCTCCGAATTGTTGGTATAAGCCGTTTGTCGCTTTAAAAACTCCGCCTTTACGTCCAACATCCTCACCTAAGACAAATACTTTTGAATCACGTTCCATTTCCTCTCGAATGGCCATTGTGACTGCATCAATATATGAAATTACAGGCATTTTTTTTCCCCCTTTACCTACTCAGCATAGACATGCTTTAGTGCATATTCTGGTTCAGAGTACGGTGCATTTTCTGCATAATCTGTAGCCTCATTTACAAGCTCCACAATACGAGTATTGATTTCTTTCTCTATTTCATCTGTTAGTACACCAATCTCTTTTAAGTAAGCCTCAAATAAAAGAACAGGATCCTTCTTTTTGGCTTCAGCAACTTCTTCTTGTTCACGATAAGCTCGATCATCATCATCTGATGAATGAGGCGTTAGGCGATAGGATATAGCCTCAATTAACGTTGGACCTTCTCCACGGCGGCCACGGTCAGCTGCTTCCTTCACTGCTGCATATACTTCAAGAGGACAATTTCCATTTACCGTTACACCTGGCATTCCGTATCCAATTGCTCGATCAGAGATTTTTTCACAAGCTACTTGTTTTTCATAAGGGACAGAGATCGCATATCGATTATTTTCGCACATAAAAATAACAGGAAGTTTATGAACAGCTGCAAAGTTTGCTCCTTCATGGAAATCACCTTGATTGGAAGAACCTTCACCAAATGTAACAAAAGCGACTAAATCCTTGCCTTCCATTCTTCCTCCTAATGCAACACCTACAGCATGCGGTACCTGTGTTGTAACTGGGGAAGAGCCTGTTACAATTCGATTTTTCTTCTGACCAAAATGTCCAGGCATTTGTCGGCCCCCTGAATTCGGATCCTCATGCTTCGCAAAGCCTGATAACATCAAGTCTCTTGCTGTCATCCCAAAAGCTAAAACGACGCCCATATCACGATAATAAGGAAGCACATAATCCTTTTGGCGGTCTAAAGCAAATGCCGCTCCAACTTGAGCTGCCTCCTGCCCTTGACATGAAATCACGAAAGGAATTTTACCAGCCCGATTTAAGAGCCACATCCGTTCATCTATTTTTCTAGCAAGTAACATCGTTTCATACATTTCTATTACCGTATTATCACTTAGTCCTAATACTTGGTGACGATTTTTAGTCATACCTTTCCCTCCTCATTTTTCAAAAGATTAACCTTATGAATGAATCGCCTTCCCATCAACAGCTAGTGCCGCTTCCCCTATCGCCTCTGATAAAGATGGATGTGGATGAATCGTATGCGCAATCTCCCAAGGTGTTGCATCTAAAACTCGAGCTAAACCGGCCTCTGAAATCATATCTGTTACATGAGGACCAATCATATGAACACCAAGAATATCATTTGTTGCTTCGTCAACGACTAACTTCACAAAACCATCAGATTCTCCAAACACAAGTGCCTTTCCAATTGCTCTAAATGAGAACTTACCTGTTTTTATATGATAACCCAATTCTTTGGCCTCTTGTTCTGTGTAACCTACACTAGCAATCTCAGGACTACTATATACACATTTCGATACATTCGCTGAATTGATTGTCATTGGGTTTTTACCAGCAATATGCTCAACCGCAACAATTCCTTCATGTGAAGCAACGTGTGCCAGCTGTAAACCTCCGATTACATCGCCGATTGCATAAATATGGGATTCTTTTGTTTGATAATACTCATTCGTAGAAATAACACCTTTTTCTATCGCAATATCCGTATTTTCAAGCCCGATTCCTTCAATATTTGCTTGGCGACCAACGGAAACTAATAGCTTTTCAGCAGTAAAGGATTTGTTTGCTCCTTTATGTTCTGCTTGGATGGTGACTCCGCCGTTTTTCTCTAATGTTTCAGGTAATACCTTGGCACCTGTCACGACCTTAATTCCTTTTTTCTTCATTAATCTTTGCATCTCTTTTGAGATTTCAAGATCTTCTGTAGGTAAAATACGATCAGCATATTCTAAAACTGTTACTTCGACACCAAAATCTGTAAGCATTGATGCCCATTCTACTCCAATTACCCCTCCACCAACAATGATCATCGATTTAGGAAGTGACTCCATCCCTAATGCTTCATCAGAGGTTAAGACATTTTCGCCGTCAATTTCAAGTCCAGGTAGAGTACGTGGTCTTGAACCAGTAGCAATAATCACGTTTTTCGGAATAAGCATCTCATTTTCTTCGCCATTATTCATTTCAACAGAGATGGTCCCTGGCATAGGCGAAAATATAGATGGTCCTAAAATTCTTCCTGTCCCTTCATACACAGATATTTTTCCTTGCTTCATAAGGTGTTGAACACCTTTATGCAATTGTGTAATAATCTTTGTCTTTCGCTCCTGTACCTTTGTAAAGTCTAATGTTACCTCTTTCGTTACTACACCAAAATCTTCACTTTTCTTTGTTTGAGCATATACTTCAGCACTTCGTAACAATGCTTTACTCGGTATACATCCGGCATGAAGACAAGTACCTCCAAGCTTCCCCTTTTCTACAACCGCTACTTTTAATCCTAGTTGTGAAGCACGGATAGCAGCCACATAACCACCCGTTCCAGCACCAAGAATGACTAAATCATATTCTGTCGCCATTGTTTCTTCCTCCTCTCACGACTCGAAAACTGCCTTTTGTAATTGCACACATGGGTATTCCTTTTCTCGCTCTTCTCCACGGAGAACACGTAATGCTCCTTCCGCTAAAGCCTGAAGTTCATTTTCACCAGGATGAACAATGACATCAGCGATCCAATTGACCCGATCAGAAATCAGTTTGATAAACTCCTTGCTAAAAGCAATTCCCCCTGTAAGGATGATGGCATCAACTTTTCCTTCTAACACGGCGCTTTGTGCTCCAATTTCCTTTGCAACCTGGTATGCCATTGCGTTATAAACAAGTTTAGCCTTTTCATCGCCGCTTTTAATCATTTTTTCAACTCTCATAGCATCATTTGTCCCTAAATATCCTACGAGACCACCTTGGCCAACTAATTTCTTCATGATTTCCTCACGATAATAGTCACCTGAAAAACATAATGACACAAGATCACCAGCAGGAACGGTTCCAGCACGCTCAGGACTAAATGGGCCATCACCATGAAGCCCATTATTCACATCGACTACCTTTCCTTTTCGATGTGCTCCAATGGTGATTCCTCCACCCATATGGGTGACGATTAGATTCAGCTCTTCATATCGTTTCCCTAGCTCTGCCGCAACCCTTCTCGCCACTGCTTTTTGATTTAGTGCATGAAAGATACTTCTTCGCTCAATCAGTGAAAACCCAGAAATTTTAGCAATCGGTTCAAGCTCATCTACTACAACCGGGTCTACAATATAGGCTGGGATATTTAACCCAGAAGCGATTTCATACGCCAAGATTCCACCTAAATTTGATGCATGTTGTCCAGCGTACCCCAGTTTAAGATCATTCAGCATTAAATCATTAACAAGATATGTACCACCTTCAATTGGTCGAAGAAGTCCTCCACGGCCACAAACTGCACTTATTTTTGAAATATTAATGGCTTCACTATCAAGCGCTTCTAATATCGTCTTCTTTCTGAATTCATACTGACTTATTATACTTGGAAAGGCATTAATCACATCACTATCATGGCGTATCGTTTTCTCAAACATCGAGCGTTCGTTTTCAAACACGCCAATTTTCGTTGATGTTGATCCAGGGTTAATAACCAGTATCCGATAATTCTTATCTTGCAATGTAAGACCCTCCATATAGGAAAAACAGTCGTTTTCTCCAAGTGCATTTTTAAGTATGGTCTGTGAACGATGTTAATTAGTAAATATGCAAAAATGGAGGCTGATTTTGAAATCTTTTCAAAAAGCTCCCCCATCTGCTATTGAAATACCAACTGCCTGTTATCTTCCGCTACGGCGACTAAGAATATGGCGACCATTTTGCAAAAATTGGCTTCGAGAGTTTCGCATTCTTTCAATGCGTTCTTCAGCTAAACGGTCTGCCGCCTTATAAGTCGGGATTTGGTCACGCTTCGCAATCTCAATTACTTTTTCAATATTTGTATAAATTTGTTCTACCTTTTTTATCGCACGCTCATAATTATAGCCATACAATTCATCCGCTACATTAATAACTCCGCCAGCATTAATAACATAATCAGGAGCATACACAATCCCTAGTTCATGGATAATATCTCCATGACGAGGCTCTCTTAGTTGATTGTTGGCAGCACCTGCAATCACCCTTGCTTTAAGTTGAGGTATCGTTGTATCGTTGATGGTTGCCCCTAGTGCACATGGTGCATATATGTCACAATCCACTCCATAGATTTCATTGACTTCTACCGCTTTAGCCCCAAAGTCTTCTTCTGCTCTTCTAACTGCATCACGGTTAATGTCGGTAACGATTAATTTCGCTCCCTCATCATGTAAATATTTACACAATGTATAAGCGACATTTCCAACACCCTGAACGGCTACAATTTTACCTTCTAATGAATCCGTACCGAAAGCTTCCTTTGCAGCAGCTTTCATCCCACGATACACGCCATACGCTGTGACTGGTGATGGATTCCCTGAAGATCCGAAAGCTGGAGAAATTCCAGTGACATATTCTGTTTCTTCATGAATGAGATCCATATCCGCAACTGTCGTTCCCACGTCCTCAGCTGTAATATAACGACCGTTTAGTCCTTGGATATATCGACCAAAAGCACGGAACATTTCCTCATTTTTGTCCTTACGAGGGTCTCCAATAATGACCGTTTTTCCTCCGCCAAGATTTAAACCTGCAACTGCATTCTTATAGGTCATCCCTTTTGCAAGACGAAGAGCATCTTCAATGGCCGCTTCCTCTGATTCGTAGGTCCACATACGCGTACCACCAAGTGCTGGTCCTAGAGTCGTATCATGGATCGCTATAATTGCTTTTAACCCAGATTGTTTATCCTGGCAAAAAACCAATTGTTCGTAATCGTATAATTCCATATATTTAAAAATTTCCATTCAACATTTCCTCCCGCTCTTAACCACGATGTTAGCTTTAACGTGAAGTGCAGATGGCTAAAGCTAATGAATATAATTTACTCTCAGCGGAGTCCGACCTTGAGGTTAAGATAATTGGCACTTTTGCACCTGCTATGACGGCTCCAACCTTGGCACCAGCAAAATAAATTAATGATTTGTAGAGGATATTCCCCACCTCAATGGATGGTACAAGTAGAATATCAGCATTTCCTGCAACATCACTTGTAATTCCTTTCAGTCTAGCAGCACCAACTGAAATGGCATTATCTAATCCAAGTGGTCCATCAATAATACAATCTTTAATTTGGCCCCTGTTATTCATCTGAGTGAGTAATGCAGCATCTATTGTTGCTTGCATAGCTGGATTCACCACTTCAACTGCAGCAATTGGTGCTACCTTTGGAGTCTCAACCCCTATTGCTCTAGCAACTGAAACGGCATTATTAACAATTTGCACCTTTTGTTCTAAATCAGGTGCGATATTTAATGCAGCATCTGTGACAATCACAAATCGATCAAAGCCTGGCACCTCAAAAACAGCCACATGAGACAGGACATTTCCTGTGCGAAGTCCAAATTCTTTATTTAAGACCGCCTTCAATAATGTAGAGGTCTGTATATTCCCCTTCATCAAAACATCAGCATCTTGTGAATGGACAGATTTAACTGCAAACTCCGCTGCCTTTTCCTTCGTATTGACATGAACAATTTTAATCGCTTCATGCTTAACAAATTCTGTTCCATGCTCTTTTAACAGTCCAATGACCTTTTCACGATCACCAAATAATAAAAATCGGGCGAATTCCATTGATACAGCTTCAATTACAGCTGCAATTACTTCTTTATCTTCTGCCACTGCTACCGCAATTGTTTTACCGGAAAATGCTCTTGCTTTTGCTTTAAGTGTTTCTAAATTCATGAAAGATAAACCTTTCCCTTCTAATTGATCGACCACCCTTATTAATGCAAGAAGTGTGCCAACTTAAAAAATCTATTCTATAAAGATTCAAGTTCACAAAGTTGTGCATTTTTTTGCACTCATTGCAAATTATTGCATGCCAGTATTTGCAATATTGTATTTTTCAAGCTTATAGTACAGGCTCCGTAATGACATACCTAGCGTTTTTGCTGTTAATGTTTTATTTCCTTCTAATTGATCCAATGCTTGCACAATGACTTTTGCTTCATAATCCTCAACCATTTCTGCTAAAGTCTGATTCAAATCAATATGATTGCTTGTTTTACCTTGTGGGCTTGTCTCAGGAACGTTGGTGATCGTCAATGATTGTAAATGCTTTAGGTCAATGACCAATTCATTTGATTTCATAAAAATTACTGCCCGTCCTAACACATTTTCTAACTCTCTAACATTTCCGGGCCACTCATAAAGCATTAAATGTTCAACAGCCTTATCCGTTACTCCCTCGATATTCCGTCCATAATCTTGATTGATTTTATGAAGTAAATGTTGTGCTAATGCGAAAACATCTTGCTTTCTCATCCGAAGCGGAGGGATATGAATCGGCATCCGACTCAAGCGATAATATAAATCTTCTCGAAACGAACCACCTGCAATTGCTTTTTCCAAATTAACATTTGTAGCAGCAATCACACGCACATTTATTTGAATAGGCTTTGTCCCACCTACACGCACGATTTCTTGCTCTTGTAATACTCTTAATAGCTTTGCTTGGGTACCAGCAGATAATTCACCGATTTCATCTAAAAAAATACTCCCATTGTTCGCCTCTTCAAAAAGACCCCGCTTCCCTCCTCGCTTCGCACCAGAAAACGCACCTTCTTCATAACCGAATAGCTCACTCTCAAGTAAGGATTCTGAAATCGCAGCACAATTTACTCGGACAAATTTGTTAAACTTCCGATCACTACCATTATGGATGGCGTGAGCAAACAACTCTTTTCCAGTACCTGATTCACCTCGAAGTAGGACGGTAGCGGGAGTTTTTGCTCCAAGTTTCGCCTGTTCGATTGCAACCTTCATTTCCTCTGATGTACCAATAATATCTTCAAATGAATATTTTGCTTCAAGAGTTCTTATAATTTGACGTGCTCGGTTCAATTCATTTGTAAGTGTTCGAATTTCGGACATATCGTGAATGACACCAACGCTACCTTTTAGCTTTCCATCTACAATAATAGGAGCAACATTGACGACTACATCTCGTTTATTCGGACCAACCTTCATTTGTACTCCTCTTACTGGCCTTCGAGTTGTCAAGACCTGCATATGCATGCTTTCTCCTTCGGATATGTCTGCATCTGCTGGTTGACCAATGACCTCATCCTCACGCAATCCTGTAATCCTCGTATAGGCCGGGTTAATGATCATCCCTCTCCCCTTTTCATCAACAACGGATATGGCATCATCGGATGATTGGATTACAGCTTCTAGCATGGTTTGAACTTCTTTTAAATTGGTTATTTCTGCTGCTAATGTAACAACCTCGGTAATGTCCTTAAATACAGCAAAAGCGCCCATTAAAAGACCTGATTCATTGATCATAGGTATTCTAGTTGTAATAATTTTTTTTCCATTCTCAAGACGCAATTCCTGATTTACTTCAATTTTCCTAGAAGAAAGAACGGAAGGTAACTTACTTTCCTTTATGACATTATGTATATGTTGACCAATCACTTCTTCTTTGGACCGCCCTGTCATCTTCTCAGCACTTTTGTTAAATAAAATGACGTTGCAATCTGTATCAATAACAATCATCCCATCATGGGTTGAGTTTAGAATTAAGTCATGCTTATAAGATTCATCTCTTAATTTCGTGATAAGAGCTTCTTTATCTTCCATTAATTGAGCCGATATATGCGCGATTTCACCAGGGATCAGGACTGTATTTATCCCTTTTTTATCCCTTATTTCGGTAAAAACTCTGACATCTCCAGTCGCTTCAATAATAAGATCAATATCGTCATCTAAATAGTGCTCATAGTTATCTCCATGAGGTATGTTTAACTGCTTTGCTAAAAGTAAACCTTGTGCTTTTGGATTTTTATCAACAATCGCGACGATTTGCATGAATTCTGTATTATATAAATTTTTAAGGATTGCCGCCCCACCTTTACCCGCACCAACAATCAATACTTTTTGCAAACAAACACACCTCCTCTTGAAAATAACCTTGTCCACATTTTATTTATATGTTAAGTAACAGAAAAACAATACACGAATAGTAAAAACCATGCAATTTTTTACACACCACGGAACTCGCCATTGCAATTCCTTGCACATAGTACTATCATACTTAACTTTTTCTGTCTTGACAAATCTTTTTTAAAGCTTAACAATCAATATAGGACATACTTTATTATGCTTGAAAGGAACACTAAACCATGCAACGAATGATTGCCTTAATTATTATGCTCATACCCGGGATGATAGCAGCTCTTGGTATTAAACTAATGCGCGACATGCTTTTTAATATTCTTCATGAGCCTATTCCTTTTCTTTGGCTCCAATTTTTAATTGGTCTTATTTTTTTCTTGGTCGGTCTAGGCTTTATCGCTGGATTTATTCTTCATAGAGACCGTAAGCGAAATAAAGTTCAAAAAAGGTTTCAGAGAAAAGCAGAATAAAAAAAGAGGCAAGACAAGTATTTTATAACTTGTCAGCCTCTTTTTATCTTTTTGCTATTTTCGCTATTTAACTAAGGTATGTTGATTTGCACTCCAGGTGTGTGCTTTCCGCGGGGCAGGTGATGAGCCTCCTCGTGCCTGCG
>JBEQAC010000044.1:0-17276 GCA_041640535.1 Bacillaceae bacterium | reverse complement strand
TTTTTTCACCCTTTCATAAATGTAGCTTAGTAGGAAAAGCTACTATAAGGAGGGATGGATATGTTTATTGGCTATAAAATTAAAGATCCTCATACGCTTGAACTATATTTAGATCCTCAATTAACCGAATTCTCTACCGAGCTTGGAAGAGGGACTAGAAAAAAACAACATTTAAATGACAGCATTAAACAATACATGGATGAAAAAAAGATAACGATAAATCCTACATTTGTGAAGCTGGTCATCGGAACAATTGTTGTTGCTACAGTCGTGTTTCAATCCGAAGGCTCGACAAATCATGTAGAGGCTGCTACTAATGGTGCGGCACAACAAGAAACACAAAAGACCTATACAGTTCAGCCTGGAGATACATTGTGGGGGATTTCAAACCGATATAACATACCGGTTAGTAAAATCAAAGAGTTAAACCAATTAACAAGTGATATGATCAAAGTTGGGCAAGTACTTCAACTACAATCAAATCAGACAGTAGCACCTACCACTACATATATGGTCAAAAGTGGCGATACTTTATATGGAATTGCAAGACAGTTTAATTTAACGGTTAATCAGCTAAAACAATTAAATAATATATCTTCTGATACCATTTTTGTGGGTCAAACCTTAAGGGTGGTTACGGGAACACAAACCCAGACACCTCAAACACAAACTCAACAGTATACCGTCCAATCAGGAGATTCTCTCTTCGCGATTGCAAAAAAATATAATATGACTGTCACTCAGTTGAAATCAATTAATAACCTTTCTTCTGATACAATTTTTGTTGGACAAGTCTTAAAAGTTACTCAATCAGCAACTCAAACACAAAAGACAGCACAACAAGTAAAGCAAGAATTGGTTGCAGATTCATACAATTATCTTGGTGTTCCTTATGTTTGGGGTGGGACAACTACAGCAGGGTTTGATTGCTCAGGATTTGTGTCTTTTATGTTTTCAAAGCATGGAGTAGACATTCCACGGGTTACTTCTGGTGGCTATTACCAAATGGGCACAGCTGTATCACGAGCAAATCTTGAACCAGGAGACCTTGTTTTCTATGCAGTCAATCGTCCAGGGGAAATATCGCATGTCGGATTCTATGTAGGGAATAATCAATTTATTTCGGCTACTTCAACAAAGGGAATCGCCGTTTATTCATTAGATAATTCGTACTGGTCTCAGTATTATGTTGGTGCCAAGAGAGTTTATTGAAAGTAAAACGAGATGGACCACAGTTGGTCTATCTCGTTTTACTTTTTAAAATATTCATTTTCTAATGTATCAAGGTTTGCGAGCGATTTCTTTGCCCATTCACTGTCAGTGTTAGTTAATTCATCTCTCATTTTGTTTATCGCTTCCCGGATGGAGTTTTCGTATGAAGGGACTTCCCCTTCATAAATACGTACCATGTTTTTCGGAATATTTGTTTGTTCATTAAACGCTAAGGCCTTTCGTTCGTGAAACATTGGCACATCCACCTCTTTTGGAGAATGAAGGTCCCCTTGCATTGGGTGTTTCAGAACGGCTTTTGTTTTTACTAAATAATGCTGTGGACGGATGGCTGTAATTTCACCAATATACTTTCCGGTTTTATAAATACCCGTGACAATATCTCCTACGTTCAGTTCTTTTTGATTCATTAAGACAGTCTCCTTTAAAAATGTTATACTTTATTCGACTAATTAAATGGAGTAATTTTTACTTTTATAAATAAAAGGTGGATAGAGCATGTTAAACTATTACATTTTACATTTATTTTTATATTTTCCACAAGATAAGGCCGAATACATTCCAGCGGGTATTACTAGCATCCTCTTTTTAGCTGCAACACTTCTAACGATGAGATGGATCATCCGCCATTCAAAAAGGGAACAGAAACAAGCAGAGGAACTAGAAGAAAAGCTCAAAGAGGATGAGACTAAATAAAGATTTAGGATGCCCTAAACTAAACAGTATTAGGGCAACTCTAGTTAAATTTCCTCAAAGGCTAATTTTAATCGTTGTAAGCCCTCTTCGAGAGTTGTTCTTGAACATCCTATATTAATTCGGACAAATCCTTCACCGCCAGGACCATATTTTTTTCCTGGTTCTAGCCCGATTTTTCCCTTCTCAATTAAATGTTTTTGAATCTGTTCATCTGATAATCCAAGTCCACGACAATCTAACCATACGAGATAGGTAGCTTCCGGCTTAATGACTTTAATCTTAGGTAAATTCGCTTCTATATAATTTACTAAAAGCTGAATGTTTCCTTTTAAATAGGTTAGAAGTTCATCGAACCACTTTTCTCCGTATTGATAGGCAGCTTCCATTCCAACTAATCCAAATGTATTTAAACTATAAAAACCTAAGCTTCCTTGGTAATGATCAAATTTTAACTTTAAACGTTTATTCGGAATAATAACAGCAGAGGCTTGCAAACCAGCTAAATTAAACGTTTTACTTGGAGCAATGAACGTAATCGTTCGTTCTCTAATTTCTTCTGAAAGGGATGATATTGGTGTATATGGGATTTCTCCAACAATCATATCAGAATGAATATCATCCGATAATATGAGAATGTCATGTTTTACACATAGCTCACCAAGTCTAATTAAATCCTCTTTTTTCCATACCTTACCTCCAGGATTATGAGGATTGCAAAGCATTAGCATTTTTACCTCATGAGACAATACATCTTCAAGTTTCGTGAAATCCATTTCGTATTGTTCATTTACGAGTATATTTTCAACAGTGACAAGCTCACGGTCATTTCGTTCAACGAGGTGGAAAAATGGTTGATATACAGGTGTGAGAATCACAATTCGGTCTCTAGGTAATGTAAATGCACCAATGGCCATCGCCATGGCAGTAACGACACCTGGATTATAGGAAATCCAATCAGATTGTATGTCCCAGCCGTGACGTTTCTTCACCCAATTTACAATGGCCTCAGACGTGGATGGTGGAGAAATGTTATAACCAAATACACCATGTTCCACTCTTTCTTTTATTGCTGCAAGGACTTCTTCAGGGGCTTTAAAATCCATATCTGCCACCCACATCGGTAGAACATCGTCACTTCCAAACAGCTTTTTTGTTGCATCCCACTTTGTGGAATTGGTACCTCTTCTTTCAATTACTTGATCAAACGTCGTATTGGCCAATTTTACCCCTCCATTGTTTATGTATGTTATGATAATATAGCTTAAAAATGACATAAGTAAGGTGATTATGTATGGAAATGCAAAACATGAACATAAAAATAATCGAAATGCTTGAAAAATGGGATCCTCTTGGCTATGGAGAGGATGCTTATCAGACCGAAATTGTGGACGTCCTCCAGGCACTTCATGAATATGAAGAGCCATTGACATTAGCGAAAACAATACAAGAAATTTACGAGTTTTCATTTGAGGAAATCATTCCTCTAGTTCACTGTGAAAAAATGGCAGTGAATTTACTCATGATTAAAAACAATTCAGTATGTGAATTATGAATGATAAGTGCGGGTGGAAACAAAAGTTTCCACCTATATTTAATTTATATCTTTCATATATCTAGAATAATATAAAGTGGGAAAAATAAACAGAATTAAGGATTATTAAGAAACCCTATGAATAAACAAAGTTTAAAATATATTCATTCACTATCTTTGGTTTTTCTTCAGGGAGGAGATGCCCTGTAGACGGTATTGAGATCAATGATGAATTTGGTAAGTCTTTGTTTAGCCGCTTTCCAATCTCAAGCGGGACGACTCGGTCATGCTCTCCCCATAATAAAAGTGAAGGGTTTTGTATACGCTGAAGTTGATTTGGTATTAAATCTCCTTCCCTATGTCGGATCATCCGTGTTAAACCTACAAATATTTCGTGATTATTAAACGGTTCACTATAGCCAGAAATCATCTCGTCATCAATTAGTGAATGATCATGAACGACATTTCTTAAATTTCCGACAACTCCTTTTTTGGCTAACCACCGTTTAACATAGTGATCAAAAAAAGGTAAATAGGAAGAAAAAATAATAGAGTTTTTTAACCTTTTTTGGTAACCAGAACTATTAAGTAAGACCGTTTTTTCAACAATAGT
This sequence comes from Bacillaceae bacterium, assembly GCA_041640535.1. Lineage (GTDB taxonomy): Bacteria > Bacillota > Bacilli > Bacillales > Bacillaceae_L > Litchfieldia. The sequence goes on along the minus strand of JBEQAC010000044.1, from coordinate 13,206 downwards.
TGGGTTGTGCAAAGCCATATTAAGGGCAATCTGCCCCCCCATTGAGTGCCCAGCTACAATCACCTTGTTAAATTGTAACTGATGTAATAATTTAATCACTGTATCTGCCATATTAAAATAAGAATAATAAAAGGCTTTTGTTTTTCCGCTTTTTCCAAATGGGGGTAGATCAACTGCAAGTACCGTAAAGTTTTTAGAAAGCAACGGAATGACATGGCGAAAGCTAAATATGGAGGAAAGAAATCCGTGAATAAGGACGATTACAGGCTTATCAGGTGTGTTCTGATATAATTCAAAATAAATAGTGGTTTCATTAATATTTACCGTGTCCTTTACCGTCTGATACATATTCAAATCTCACTCCAAGCATGTATGATTGTATTATTTTTACCCGAGAAGGGGTAATGTTACGCTATATAAAACAATAATTGTTTTATAAAAAATTTTTTTTAAACTTACATGATTTTTTATCTTTTTTTGTTATAATTATGAGAAAATTTCTATTAAAAGTAAGGGTGGATCGTATGACATTTAATGAAATCGAAGTAGAAATATTAGGATTGATTGAGAAGGACAGTCGTTTACCCATAGAAACCATCGCGAAAATGGTAAATAAAAGTACAGATGAAGTGACTGAGATTATTCGTAAATTTGAAGACCTTAAGGTTATAGTTGAATATAATACAATTGTTAACTGGCGTAAAGTGGACGGTCATGAAGGAGTGACAGCTATGATTGATGTCAAAGTAACGCCAAAAAGAGGCGTTGGCTTTGATGAGATTGCTGAGAGGATTTATCGATATCCAGAAGTAAAATCTGTTTATTTAATGTCTGGAGCTTATGACCTATCCGTTGTAATTGAAGGTCGTTCAATGTCCGAGGTTGGAAATTTCGTTTCTGAAAAATTATCCACGTTAGATTCTGTTCTATCCACAACTACACATTTTGTTATGAAGAAATATAAACATGATGGAACGATTTTTGATTATGGTGAAGATGATAAACGTATCGTGGTGTCCCCATGAGTATAAATAATCGAACACAATATCTATCAAAAACTGTTTCAAATTTAAAGCCGTCTGGTATCCGCCGTTTCTTTGATCTGGCAGCAAATATGGAGGGCGTCATATCCCTTGGGGTAGGTGAACCGGATTTTGTTACATCATGGGCGGTGAGAGAAGCGTGTATCTTGTCATTGGAACAGGGACATACGTCCTATACTGCAAACGCAGGATTAATTGAGTTACGAAAGGAAATATCAAGCTATCTAAACCGCACATTTTCTGTGGATTATTCGCCAACTACCGAGATTCTTGTTACCGTAGGAGCAAGTCAAGCACTTGATCTAGCATTAAGGGCCATTATTGATCCTGGAGATGAGATCATTATTGTTGAGCCTACTTTCGTTTCTTACGGACCGTTAGTAACACTTGCAGGTGGAGTTCCAGTTCCGATCCATACAAATAGTGAGGATGAATTCAAATTAAAGCCTGAACAGATTGAAAAGGTTGTCACGAGCCGAACAAAAGCAATTATTATTTGCTCACCTAATAATCCAACAGGAAGTGTTTTAACGAAAGAAGAGTTAGTTGAAATAAGTAAAATTATAAAAAAACATAACCTTCTCGTCATCTCTGATGAGATTTATGCTGAACTTTCCTATGATCAGAAGTATACAAGTTTTGCTAGTATTGATGGGATGTTTGACCAAACGATTTTAATATCAGGCTTTTCCAAAGGCTTTGCGATGACTGGTTGGAGACTTGGATTTGTCTGTGCACCAACTGAACTTCTACAAGCGATGTTAAAAATCCATCAATATGCGATGATGTGTGCACCAACGATGGCACAATTTGCGGCAATCGAAGCATTAAAAGGTGGCATGCAAGATGTTGAAAACATGAAGAAAAGCTACCGCCAAAGAAGAAATTATTTTATCAATTCATTGACTGAAATTGGATTAACCTGTTATAGCCCTGGTGGTGCTTTTTATGCATTTCCTTCGATAGAAAAATCGGGAATGTCTTCAGAACAATTTGCAGAAGCATTGTTACTTGAAGAAAGAGTGGCAGTTGTACCAGGCAATGTATTTGGGGAAAGTGGTGAAGGCTTTGTTCGAGCTTCTTATGCTTCTTCCATTGAACACCTTCAAGAGGCTATAAAAAGAATGAAACGATTTATGGAAAAACATTCGTAAAATCCTGATCTATTTCAGTGGGATTCCCACTGAAATAGAAAAAAGGACATTACCATTTGGTATGTCCTAATAAAAAGGGGGGGAATACTAGAAAGCCTTTGATACTATCATAACCAAATGTTGTTAATTTTATTCACCCAAAAAGAAAAAATTTATTGAAGCACTCTTAAGTGTGTTTTTTTGTCTTCTAACCAATCAATCAATTCTTTATAGTCTTCTTCCGTTAGATCTTTTACCTTATTTAGAATTTGTTTGGATTTAACCGGGCCGATGATTTTTATTAGTTCAGAAATAGCACTTTCTAATACGTATGGTTGTTCAAGAAGCTCAGCAGCGGGGACATCAAGAACTGTTGATAGTTTAAGGATGGTTTGCACATCTGGTATTTTTTCGCCATTTTCGAATTTTTCAATTGTTCCAGGACCTACCCGCACTTTAAAAGCTAATTCTTGATGGTTCATATGATTTTGTTCACGTAATAACCTAATTTTATCTCCCACACTCCCCATTGAATCCACCTCCTGTCTAATATAGAGTTCCTAAATATTTCCTACTCTCCTTCTATTTTATCATGATTAAAATATACTCTTGATTAAATTTATTGAATATTCTGTGGATAAATCATTGGAGAAGGTAATAGTAAATTTGAATGTATTGGATTTATAAAAAGATTGCAAAAGGCGAAACCTATAATAGAGATTAGTACAATTTTTGATTATTTACAGTTACTGTGATATAATTTAAAATTGCGTATAATATTTGTATGTATATAAAAATTGGTTTAGGAGTGTTTTCATGTCAGAAAAATACGAAGTAGGCAGTGTTGTACAAGGAAAAGTAACGGGAATTCAAGCATACGGTGCATTTGTTGCATTAGATGAATCGACTCAAGGATTAGTTCATATTTCTGAAATTACTCATGGATATGTAAAAGATGTAAATGATCATTTAAAACTAGGTGATGAAGTTACTGTAAAAATCTTATCAATCGATGAGGCTGCAGGTAAAATGGGTCTTTCTATTCGTGCTACTCAAGAAGCACCTGAAAAGAAAGAAGAGCCAAGAGCAGCAAAACCTAGAAAACCACGCCAAGCACCAGTAAAAGTGGAAACTGAAGCACCACAAGGATTCAATACACTGAAAGAAAAGCTAGAAGAGTGGATTGAACAATCAGATCGTGAAGATTTAATTAAAAAATAAAGTATATTGAAATAGAAAAAGGAGCTGAGGGCTATCGCCCACAACTCCTTTTTTTCTACTTTCTTTAACGAGTCCCTCTCGCCTCAGGACTAGTTGCTGCTTCTGCTTGTGGTCTAAATAAAAGACCTAAGTTAATTAATCCTGCAATTCCAACTAAACCATAGATAATTCTTGATAGAGCGGAGGTTTGTCCACCGAAGATGGCTGCGACTAGATCGAATTGGAAAAATCCAATTAACCCCCAGTTAATGGCTCCGATTATGGTAAGTACAAGTGCTATACGTTGAAGTGTGCTCATGAAAATCCTCCTAAAAAATATATTTTTATTCAAGTATAGAATTAGTAAAAATATCAAAAATATACATGGTGAATTGATATAAGGTGAAATACTTTACTTTCATTTTTTTACACTTCATAATCAAAGGAAAAAGGGAGGGATTCATTGTGGATAATTTTTCTTTTTACAATCCAACAAAACTTATTTTTGGTGAAGGTCAATTAGAGCAACTAAAACAAGAAATACCACAATATGGAAAAAAAGTATTACTCGTATACGGTGGTGGAAGTATTAAGCGAAATGGCCTCTATGACAATGTTGTATCACTTCTTAATCAAATAAACGCAGAAGTCTTTGAATTACCTGGAGTAGAACCAAATCCACGTGTAACGACAGCAAGAAAAGGGATTGAAATCTGCAAAAAAGAGGGTATTGATGTTCTTTTAGCAGTTGGTGGTGGAAGTGTCATTGATTGTACGAAAGCAATCGCTGCCGGTGCAAAATATGATGGCGATGTCTGGGATTTCATGACTCGAAAACAGGTGGCAAAGGATGCATTACCCTTTGGAACAGTGTTAACCTTAGCGGCTACAGGCTCTGAAATGAATTCGGGTTCTGTTATTACAAACTGGGAAACTAATGAAAAATACGGCTGGGGAAGTCCAGTAACCTTTCCTAAATTTTCTATTTTAGATCCAGTACATACATACAGTGTGCCAAAAGATCAGACGATTTATGGGATTGTCGATATAATGTCTCATGTATTTGAACATTATTTTCACCATACGAAAAACACACCATTGCAAGATCGCTTATGTGAATCAATTCTTCGGACAGTAATGGATGCAGCTCCAGAACTTGTAGATGACTTAGAAAACTACGAACTTCGTGAAACCATCCTATATTGTGGAACAATGGCATTAAATGGAATGGTAAGTATGGGCTACCATGGTGATTGGGCAACACATAATATTGAGCATGCAGTATCAGCTGTCTACGATATTCCTCATGGCGGTGGGTTAGCAATTATTTTCCCGAATTGGATGAAATATACAATGGGAGCCAATATTGGTCGTGTAAAGCAGCTAGCTGAGCGTGTCTTTGATGTCGATTCATCCGGAAAATCTGATGAAGAAGTAGCACTTGAAGGAATTGAAAAACTTCGAGAGTTTTGGAACAGTATCGGTGCACCCTCTCGATTAGCCGACTATGACATTGGCGATGATCAGCTTGATGTGATGGCTGAGAAAACGGTTGTTTTTGGAGAGTTTGGTAACTTCAAAAAGTTAGGTAAAGAGGATGTAAAAGAGATATTAAGAGCATCTCTCTAATAACTTTTAAACGGGACTGCCTGATTTGGTAGTCCTTTTGACTGAATTCATGAAATTTTTAAAACTGGTTACGCTTACATATTGAAGCGGTTCTTGATTTCATCCGCATGTTTCGTTAAAGTGAAAGAGGTAGAAAAAAATAATCGTCTGGAGGACAATTACTATGACACATGTTTCTTTTGATTACTCAAAAGCGTTATCCTTCATTAATGAACATGAAATTACATATTTGCGTGATGCTGTAAAGGTAGCACATCATTCACTTCATGAGAAAACTGGGGCAGGGAACGATTTTTTAGGTTGGATTGACCTTCCTACTGAATACGATAAAGAAGAATTTGACCGTATTGTAAACAGCGCAGAAAAAATCAAATCAGATTCAGATATTCTATTAGTCATTGGAATTGGTGGTTCTTACTTAGGTGCTAGAGCAGCGATTGAAATGCTAAATCATTCTTTTTATAATTCTTTAACAAAAGAACAGCGCAAAACACCTCAGGTTGTTTTTGTAGGGAATAACATTAGTTCTACATATATGAAAGATTTAATGGACCTTCTTGAAGGAAAAGATTTTTCGGTTAATGTCATTTCGAAATCTGGTACAACAACGGAACCAGCAATTGCATTCCGTATTTTCCGTAAACTACTTGAAGAAAAGTATGGTAAAGAAGAGGCAAAGGGTCGTATATATGCAACAACGGATAAAGCGCGTGGAGCATTAAAAACATTAGCTACTGAAGAGGGCTATGAATCATTCGTTATTCCTGATGATGTGGGTGGTCGTTACTCTGTTCTAACAGCTGTTGGCCTATTACCAATTGCAGTAAGTGGTGCAGATATTGCGGCCATGATGGAAGGCGCTGCAGATGCAAGCAAAGATTTTTCAAAATCAGAACTAGAGGAAAATCCAGCATATCAATATGCAGCAGTACGTAATGCTTTATACAATAAAGGGAAGACGATTGAAATGCTGATTAATTATGAGCCAGGACTTCAATATTTCTCTGAATGGTGGAAACAATTATTTGGTGAAAGTGAAGGAAAAGACCAAAAGGGTATTTTCCCATCTTCGGCTAACTTCTCGACAGACCTTCATTCTTTAGGACAATATGTACAAGAAGGACGTCGTGATCTTTTTGAGACCGTTCTACATGTAGAAAAATCTCGTCATGAGCTTACAATTGAAGCAGAAGAGAATGATCTGGACGGATTAAATTATTTAGCTGGACAAACAGTTGACTTTGTTAACAAGAAAGCTTTTGAGGGAACTATGCTTGCTCATACAGATGGAGGAGTTCCTAACTTAATTGTGAACTTACCAGAACTTAATGAATACACATTTGGTTATCTAGTTTACTTCTTTGAAAAAGCATGCGCGATGAGTGGATACTTATTAGGAGTAAATCCATTTGACCAACCAGGTGTTGAAGCATATAAGGTTAATATGTTTGCATTACTTGGTAAACCTGGCTTTGAAGAAAAGAAAGCAGAGCTTGAAAAACGCTTAAAATAATTTTGCCTTTTTAAAAAAAGATTCTATCTTCGTGATAGAGTCTTTTTTGTTTCTAATGAAAATTAAAATTTGGGATAACCTATTGATAGATAATAAAAGGAGGTCGTTCATATGAGACCAATACCTTCTAAAATTGAAGGGATAACAGCACCATTGTATCAATTAGAGAGGCAGCTTAAGCCATTGGGGTATACAATCGGGGGAAATTGGGATTATGATCATGGTTACTTTGATTATAAAATAGACGACGAGGATGGATATCAATTTTTACGAATTCCATTTGAAGCGGTTGATGGTCAACTTGATACTGAACAGGTCACCGTTCAATTAGGTCGACCGTTCCTTTTATCTCATTTATATCAGGACGGTGTAGACGATTCAGTTGAAACAGACATGGACGGTTTATCTGCATCTATTAACCAGTTCCAAGAACCAATTGAACCCGATGCAAAGTTCCCTGAAAAATATGTTGACTTAGGGAAGGCATTGGTTCAGGAGTTAGAAGCAGTAATATTAGACTAAACATTTATATGCCAGGCACTATATTAAAGTGACTGGCTTTTTTAGTTAATCCTTTATGACCAATAATTCATCCTGTTTTTCAATTTTTAATGATAAAGGAGGATTTATTAAAGAGTTATCCCCTTTTTTAACACCTATCAATAGAATCTTTTCTTCTAATAAAATGATGCTACATTCACCAAAGGTTTTTCCTACTAAATCAAATGTAGCTTCAATAAATTTGAGTTTGCTTCCCTTCAATTGATCTAACATTGTTAATAATGCTTCCGACATCCCATGAGAAACAATACTGTTAATCATGACAAAACTAGAAAGCTTATTGGTTTGTATAACCTCATCCGCACCAGCTCGTCTAGCATTCTGTTCTTGTGTTGAAGTCAATATTTCGATAATGCTATAAATATCTGGGTTAATTCCTTTTACTGCTAAAAGTGTCAAAATCGAACACATATCTGCTTGTGCTTCATCTTTTGATGGATCAGATGTAATAAGGATGGTATCGGCAGAATTAGCCTTTGCTTTAATTAGAGTTTCGTCATTCGTTGGATTCCCTTTAATAAAATGAAAATGATTTGAGGGTTCTGGGTTTTCCTTAAGTGTTTCATCAACAAGAATGATATCAATTGCCGGTTTAAGTTCTTTAATCTGTTTTATAGTCTCTTTGACTCGCTCGTTCCAACCAATAATAATGACATGCTTACTTCCTTGAAAAGCAGACTTTCCTTCAAGATAAGCATTCTGATTTGTTACTGCAGTGGTTGCTAATGTGACAAAATAAGTTGTTACAAACCCTGTACCAATTAAAATAAGAAGAATGCCTAAGGATCTTCCTAGTACACTTTTGGGGACAAAATCACCAAAACCAACTGTAGATGTTGTTACGAGTGCCCACCATATTCCATCAAATATAGTAGGGAATGTTTTTGGTTCAATTAGGTGAATAAGAGATCCGAACATTATAATGACGATACAAATAATGACTAAGATACGAGGAATGATTGGCCAGCGTAAAAAATTACTAATAATACTGGTTGTTCTCATCTACTTAACCTCTTCTCTAATAAATTGTTACGAACTAGGATCCTCCTTTGGTAAAAAGGCGAGAACCTCCTTAATAATCGTATTAATTCTCCGAGTAATTTCATCCTCACCAAAAGCTTCTTTTGCCTTTTCGATTGCCTCAACTACTTCTTGGTCAAACTGAATAAACGGCTTATCTTCTTCAGCTTCATTATAAAGAGCAATAAATTCATCAAGTCCTTCATTTAATTTATCGATCGCATCACTTAAAGTTTGTTTCTCGGTTTTCGATAATTTCAATTTGATTCACCTCTCTTAAACCTTGTTATAAATCACCGCTTGTCCCAATTAGTGTGTACAATCCTAAAAAAAATTTGCATAAACTGGTTCAGAAGATAAGAAACTATAATGAAGGCATAAATATTAATTGGGAGTTGACTACTTTGGATATTCGCCGTGCTAAGCAAATCTTATCTTCGTCCGAAGACATTACAGTACATTATCATGGACAGTCAGTATGGATTGATAGCTGTGATGATCAAGGAAATACATGTACCGTACATATGAGAGGGAATGAGAGAGAGAAAAGTGATGTTGCGGTTTCAGAATTAGAGGAAGTATAAAGAAAACTTGGCACAAGCCAAGTTTTCTTTATTGAAACAATTTCATTATATCTGGGTTTGTCAGAATAAACGTTTTTAAGCTTTCACTCAAATTATTTTTTTGTAGCTCATCAACTGTGAAGGTAATGGTTTTATTTAAAACAAAATCAGTTACTGTAATAATCAGTTGATCGGCCAGTTTATTTGCATATAAAAAGGCATATCTCATAATAACCACCTTTGATATGTAATAATAAGTACGACGATTTTGGGAGGGAAAAGTTACATAGACTGTTATTGTATTCAAGGACAGTGCGAGAAATGATGTTAATATATATTATTATTGAAATAAAAAAAGGTTAACCCAAAAGTGCCTAGCACTCACTTCTGGGTTAACCATTCATAAAGCTTATTACTTATTCTTTGTTTTTGTTTATATTTTGTTTTTCAGCTTCCACAGCTGAATAAGAAGCAAATTCTACTAATTCCTCACTTATTCGATTTCCTTTTTTTACATTATTATTCCGTTGTGCATTTGCATTGCCACGTTTTGTTCTACCCATTTTTATCAGCTCCAATTTTGAAGAATCGTTTTTAGTATGGGACGTATTCATCAATTTATGTAAGGACAATCTTGTAATAAATGAACGGAACAATCAGTTGGATCCAGCATGATATGTGGATGAAAAGAATATAGATAATTATCATGTGCAAAGGATGTGATTGTTCTGTGGTTCTCTCAACCATATGGACCGATGAATGTTTACGGTTATTATATTGGGTCCAATCCATCGACATCATTTAATCCAGTGAGTACATATCCTAGAATTGCTCGTAATGCATTTCTAAGTCCATTTAGCGTAGTGATAGGTGATATATTGATTCAATCAAATGTATTTGTCGGCCCTTTCGTTAGCGTACGAGCTGATGAAGGAACACCATTTTATATTGGAAAAAACAGCAATTTACAGGATGGAGTTATTTTACATGGTTTAAGAGATCAGTATGTGGAAGTAAATAAAAGGAAGTTTTCGATTTATATTGGTGAAGAAGTAACATGTGCACATGATTCCCTCATTCATGGTCCATGTAAAATTGAGAATCGAGTATTTATTGGGTTTAAGTCCATCGTTATTCATGCAATCATTGGTGAGGGTTCATTTATTTCTTCAAATGTGGTAATTACTAATGGTGTAAAGCTTAAACCGAAAAGTTTTGTCCCGCCAGGTGCATATATTGATACACAGGAAAAAGCAGATGCGCTCACTCGTGTTCCCCTTACGAGTGAAGAATTTGCGAAAGAAGTCCAACGTGTAAATCAAGAGTTTCCAGTGACCTATTCCTTGTATTTTGGAAAGAACAGATGCTCCTGTGGTCTAGCATTTTAAGGCTTTTTTTCCCTCTCGATTTTTGAAACCTTTTCCAATAATTATCGTATATGTAATAAGATGTATTTTATCTCACAAAATAAAGTAATTGGAGGGAAGGTTATGTTTAGATTTTTTAAAAGGGTTAAAACAGTTGTGGACGCGGAATTGAACTCATTGTTAGACAAAGCAGAAGATCCAGTGAAAATGTTAGACCAGTTTATGCGTGAAATGGAAGTAGATATACGAGAAGCAGAAAGTGCTGTTGCCAAACAAATGGCGAGTGAAAAGCTTTTAGAGAAAAAATATCAAGAGTCTGAGCAGATGGTGATGAAAAGAGAAGAACAGGCGATTAAAGCGTTAGAAGCCGGTAATGAGGATTTGGCTCGTCGAGCTCTAGAGGATAAGAAGATCCATACCGAGCAAGCGGCGCTTTTGAAAACCTCTTACGATCAAGCGCATCAGGATGTGACATCTCTACGTACAAAGCTAGATGAAATGAAAAATGAATATCAAGCGATGAAGCTGAAAAAGGATACCTTAAAGGCAAGAGCAGAATCAGCCAAAACACGTACAAAAATGAATCGAGCGATGTCGAGCATCGGGAGTGAGCATTCAAGACAAGGCTTTGAACGAATGGAGGAAAAGGTGCTCCGATTTGAAGCAGAAGCTGAAACAAGTGAGGATTTACACGCTTCTTCACGAACGCTAGATGATGAATTTGCTTCACTAAATAAAAGCGATGTGGATGATGAATTAGAGGCATTAAAAAAGAGGCTAGGTAAATAAGTGAAAAAGGTTCTATTTCCAAATGGAAGTAGAACCTTTTGCTGTTATTTTAAACTTGGTGGTATTGTATGATCCATAAGGACCTGTGGTAATGTATCATGAATATATGGAGGTGCTGGATTAAGGACAGGTTTCTTAGCAAAAGGCACAGGGTTTTCAACATATTGGAATACCCCTTCTCCGTCCATACTTCTACCTTGAGCCCAACGGCCAGCTGCGCTCTCGTTTCCTCTAGAATAGTTGAATAAAACATGCGAAACTTCACGTTTTTCTAATTCGCGAGGGAAGGTGCTAGGAACAACGATATTTTCCTTTGATTCCAGCTCATAGATGGCTGCAATCCATTGATTTTGGTGCATCGTATCTCTAGCAATTAACCATGAGAGCATATCCTTTACTCCACGGTCTGTCGTGGATTCATATAAACGAACCGCTTGAAGTCTCCCTTGAGATTCCGCATTTAAATTTGCGCGGAAATCTGCCAGTAAATTTCCACTAGCAATAATATAATCGGCTGTCCAGCGATTACCAACGCTATCAGCTGGCATCGCACCTAAGCCAGAAACAATCGCGTGCTGTGGATTCATTCCACCAAGGATCGCCCCAATGACTGGATCCTTTGCTGCGACTTCTAAATCACCAACCGGTGCTCCATCTAAGAGCCTTGCGATCATGGTTGCAAGCATTTCAATATGTGCTAATTCTTCCGCACCTGTATCCATTAATAAATCCTTATATTTACCGTCTCCACGAGTATTCCAGCCTTGGAAAAAATACTGTAGTGCAACGGAAATCTCTCCAAATTGCCCACCTAATACCTCTTGTAGCTGACGAGCAAAAATGGGATCTGGTCGATCAGGCTTGGCTCGATATTGGAGCTCTTTTACATGATAAAACATTGAAGTACCTACCCTTCATTAATGTATAGTGAAATCGTCTACTTGAATAGAATATTCACATACAATCGGAAGGGTGATTTACATTTTTTTATCCTTTATTTATTACCTTAATCAGTTGGAAGAGATTTTCCTTGGATTCCGTTGTAAATCCATACCCTTCTTGAAATTTCTTGGCATCTCCATTTTCAATTCCAGATAATTGCAATCTCAATCCATCCGTATATTGTGAGAGGATTTGTTTATATTCATTCTTAAGTTTAACTAATGTTTGATCTTTTGGGTCAAAGGTAGTTTGAGTTTCTCTAAGTAATTTAAGATTCTCTTCATAGGCAATGATCATGGCTTCCATTGCTCCATCAAATGCGTCGGTTGTTTCGTACTCTTTTAATAGAAAGTCTAATTCCTTAGCGACTTGATTGGATAACTTGATTTGCTTTATTAAACTAGTAAATAATTCTTGATCATTTTCGTTAAAAGATAATTCATACAGTACCTCAAAATTAGAATATTTGTTTTCAGTATTATATTTTGCTAGTTCCTCAGGAATAGAGTCCTCCATCGGTTGAAGGTTCTCATTTTCAATAGTAGTATCTTTAAGTGAAAAAAGGATGACACCCGTAAAGACGATACTGATAAGAAGAACAAGTTGAAAAGGTAATAGTTTCATTGTGATTACCTCCATAGAAATATATAGTTTATTTATGTGACTTGTCCAAAAAATATGTCACTATAGAAATAAAAAAACCTCTTACACCTGTTTTTGGGGAGTAAGAGGATCTTGGAATATCACCCTATGATTCAGGGCTCCAAAGTACGTCTAATAGATCGCTAATAAATAGATTGGTATCGATGTTACAAGTTTCAGCGTCAATACCATATTGCCAGCCCCATGCTAAAGAATTTTCTGGTGCTTCTGGATTGAATTCAGGTGCATTTGCTTCCGTTGTAATCCCTACGTTTGGAGCAGCTGTCCATAGATACGTGTTTTCTAGAATCTCACCATTTTCTTCAGCTGCTGCCACAAATGCTTGAGTTAGCGCTCGCTCAGCATCAAATATGCCATAAATTCCAGATTCGTATTCAGAGGCTGTGATGGTGTCATACCAACCTTTTATAAACTCAGAATCGATTGGATATTCTGGTTCAACATTCGCATAAATCGCGACTCCTTCAGGAACCCCAAGTTCATGTGCAAAGTTAATTGCTTTCTCAGCTTCGGCTACCCCTTTATCATAGCCTCTCGCATCATTAAAATGATTATAGATGACAAGGATATGGGCTCCTTCAGAATGAATCAGGTTGACCTGTTCCTCTGTTAAACCACTAGATACGCCAGGACGCTCACCTAGATAACGACCCACTACGACAGGATCACCAAAATTCTCTCGGACACAGGCATAGAATTCTTCTGTTGTTTCACTTGCTGAATCAATTCCCCAGATAATGTCTTCTACATCCTCTGGTTTTGTGCCGTTTTCATTATTTTCTT
>JBEQAC010000043.1:0-17404 GCA_041640535.1 Bacillaceae bacterium | reverse complement strand
TCATATTTACCTTCAAGAATTTCCTTGAAGCCTTTAACAGTTTCTTGAACTGGTACATAAGAACCTTTTTGACCAGTAAACTGTTCAGCAACGTGGAAGTTTTGAGATAAGAAGAATTGGATACGACGAGCACGTTGAACGACTAATTTATCTTCATCTGTTAACTCATCCATACCAAGGATTGCGATAATATCTTGTAATTCTTTATAGCGTTGTAATGTTTGCTGTACTTGACGAGCAACATTATAATGCTCTTCTCCAACGATTTCTGGTGATAATGCACGAGAAGTAGATGCTAATGGATCCACCGCTGGATAGATACCCATCTCAGAAAGCTTACGCTCAAGGTTTGTTGTTGCATCTAAGTGAGCGAAAGTTGTAGCTGGTGCTGGGTCAGTATAGTCATCGGCAGGAACGTAAATCGCTTGAATCGATGTTACAGATCCTACGTTTGTTGATGTGATACGCTCTTGTAGTTTACCCATCTCAGTTGCAAGAGTTGGTTGGTAACCTACCGCAGATGGCATACGTCCAAGTAGGGCTGATACTTCAGAACCTGCTTGAGTGAAACGGAAAATATTATCGATGAAGAATAGAACGTCTTGTCCTTGCTCATCACGGAAATATTCAGCCATTGTAAGACCCGTTAATGCTACACGCATACGTGCTCCAGGTGGCTCGTTCATTTGTCCGAATACCATTGCTGTTTTCTTAATTACTCCAGAGTCAGTCATTTCGTGGTAAAGGTCATTTCCTTCACGTGTACGCTCACCAACACCTGCGAATACAGAGATACCGCCGTGCTCTTGAGCGATGTTATTGATTAACTCCTGGATAAGAACTGTTTTACCTACACCGGCACCACCGAATAGACCGATTTTTCCACCTTTGATATATGGTGCAAGAAGGTCTACTACTTTAATACCTGTTTCAAGAATTTCAACTTCAGTTGAAAGTTGTTCAAAAGTTGGTGCTTCGCGGTGAATTGGATCACGACGAACTCCACCAGGAATCGCTTCATCTAAGTCAATGTTTTCTCCTAAAACGTTAAATACACGACCAAGAGTTACATCTCCTACTGGTACAGAGATTGCTTTTCCTGTATCTACTACTTCCACTCCACGTACAAGACCGTCCGTTGATGACATTGCAACAGTACGTACTGTGTTATCACCAAGGTGAATTGCCACTTCAAGCGTTAGTTTAATTTCAACATCACTTGATTTATGATCGATCACAAGGGCATTGTATATTTCAGGAAGATGGCCGCTGTCAAACGTTACGTCTACAACTGGACCCATTACTTGGGTAACTCGTCCTTTTGTCATCGTTTTCCCTCCTAACTTGCATTTAAAAAAATCTATGTTTCCGAATAAATCTATTCTAACGCTGCAGCTCCGCCCACGATCTCAGTAATTTCTTGAGTTATCGCTGCTTGACGAGCACGGTTATAAGATAATGTAAGTGAATCGATAAGTTCTTTTGCGTTATCAGTTGCACTCTTCATTGCTGTCATACGTGCAGCATGCTCACTTGCTTTTCCGTCTAAAAGTGCTCCATAGATGAGACTTTCAGCATATTGAGGAAGAAGCACCTCAAGGATTTCTTCTTGTGATGGTTCAAACTCATATGAAGTCAGCTTTTTATTACCTGATGAAATATCTGTTAGTGGTAACAGCTTTTTCTCTGTTACTTCGTGTTGGATTGCACTCACGAAATGGTTGTAATAGAGGTAAAGTTCATCAAATAGTTCATCAGCAAACATACTTACTGTATTACTAGCAATGTCTTTAATTTCAGAAAAAGCTGGTTGATCTGCTAATCCAGTAATTTCGGATACAACTGTAATTCCACGCTTTTTGAAGAAATCACGTCCAACACGACCAATTGCAATAACAGCATACTCATCCTTGCTTGTATGACGTTTTTGAATCGTTTGATATACTGCACGAAGAACATTACTGTTATAAGCACCTGCTAATCCACGATCAGACGTAATAACAAGATAACCTGTTTTTTTCACTGGTCTTTTTAATAGCATTGGATGTGTAACATCTGTACTACCTAGTGCAACACTAGCTACAACCTCTTGAATTTTTTCCATATAAGGAACAAACGCTTTTGCATTGCTTTCAGCACGATTTAACTTTGATGCTGATACCATCTGCATCGCCTTTGTAATTTGGCTGGTTTTTTTCGTTGAGGTTATTCTCGATTTTATATCTCTTAATGATGCCAAAGGTTCTCACCACCTTTTAGTCAAAAGATCTGTATTTGAGAGCGACGTTTAACCGCGTCGCTCATTTGATATTTTTTATATTATTCTGATACAGCAAATGTCTTTTTGAAGTCATTGATTGCTGCTTGGAAATCACTGTCTTCTGGTAGCTTACCAGTTGAACGAATGTGATCAAGGATTGCTTTACGGTTATGCTCTAGGAATGTTAGATACTCTTCTTCGAAACGACGAATGTCTTCTACTGGAATATCATCTAAGAATCCACGAGTTAATGCATAAAGAACGGCAACTTGCTTCTCTACTGAAAGTGGTTTATTTAATCCTTGCTTTAATACTTCTACTGTACGAGCACCACGGTTTAGTTTTGCTTGAGTTGCTTTATCAAGATCTGAACCGAACTGAGCAAATGCTTCAAGCTCACGGTAAGAAGCTAAGTCAAGACGTAATGTACCAGATACCTTTTTCATTGCGTTAATCTGAGCAGATCCACCTACACGTGATACGGAAAGACCTGCGTTAACCGCTGGACGTACACCTGAGAAGAAAAGGTCAGATTGCAAGAAAATTTGTCCGTCTGTAATCGAAATTACGTTCGTAGGGATATATGCAGATACGTCCCCTGCTTGAGTTTCGATGAATGGTAATGCAGTTAGTGATCCAGCACCTTTTGCATCACTTAATTTTGCAGCACGCTCTAAAAGACGAGAGTGCAAGTAGAATACATCCCCTGGATACGCTTCACGACCTGGAGGACGGCGAAGTAATAGAGAAAGCTCACGATAAGCAGCTGCTTGTTTTGTTAAATCATCATAGATAACAAGAACGTGCTTGCCGTTATACATGAATTCTTCACCCATCGTAACACCAGCATATGGAGCTAGGTATTGCAATGGAGCTGGTTGTGATGCAGAAGCTGTTACAACGATTGTGTAATCTAATGCACCATTTTTACGTAGAGTTTCAACAACCCCACGAACTGTTGATTCTTTTTGTCCAATTGCCACATAGATACAAATCATATCCTCATTTTTTTGGTTAAGGATTGTATCAATTGCAACAGACGTTTTACCAGTTTGACGGTCACCGATGATTAACTCACGTTGACCACGACCAATTGGAATTAATGCGTCAATCGCTTTAATCCCAGTTTGTAATGGCTCATGAACCGATTTACGATCCATAACCCCTGGTGCTGGGCTTTCAATTGGACGAGTTTTTGACGTTTCAATTGGACCAAGACCATCGACAGGTTGTCCTAATGGGTTCACGACACGTCCAATTAATGCTTCACCTACAGGTACTTCCATAATACGTCCAGTACGGCGAACCTCATCACCTTCACGAATATCGGTGAAAGGACCAAGAATAACGATACCTACGTTATTTTCTTCAAGGTTTTGTGCCATTCCCATGACGCCATTTGCGAATTCTAAAAGTTCACCAGCCATGACATTGTCGAGGCCATGAGCACGTGCGATACCGTCACCAACACTAATAACTGTACCTACATCGCTCACTTTTACTTCTGATTGATAGTTCTCAATTTGCTGTTTTATCAGCGCACTAATTTCTTCAGCATTGATGCTCATGAATGTTCACCCCTATCTACAATCTTTTCGTAATTAGGTTACGCTCTAAGCGCTCTAATTTACCACTTACACTACCATCATATATACGGTTGCCGATGCGAACCTTCACACCGCCAATTAAGCTCTTATCAATAAAGTTTTGGATACGTAATGCTGACTTCCCAACGTTTTTTGCAAATACTGCTGAAACTCCAGCTTCCTCTGCTTCTGTTAATGGACGCACAGAGAATACTTGAGCTTCTGCGATTCCACGCTCATCGTTCGCTAATTCAATAAATTGATCAACAACATCTGTAACAATCGTTTCACGATGGCGATCGATTAATAGAAATAGAGTATTAAGAACAGCTTGAGATGAAGTTGAAAAAGCATCCTTTACAATCTGCTTTTTATTCTCAACTGTAATTTTTGGACTTGTTAAAAACGTCATAAATTCTTTATTTGAAGAAAATACTTGTTTTACAACACGAAGCTCAGCTTCTGTTTGATCAAGAGTTTGTTGTTCTTTTGCTAATTGAAAAAGAGCTAACGCATATCGTTTTGCTACGATTCCTTTGCTCATCGCTCTGCCCCTACCACTTCAAGATATTCATTAATAAGCTTCTCTTGATCTTTATCAGTAAGTTCTTTTTCAATTACTTTAGAAGCAACTAATACGGATAAAGACGCAACCTGTGCACGTAATTCAGCAACAGCTTGATCTTTTTCCTGAACGATTTCTTTTTTCGCAGATTCTTTTAAACGGTCAGCTTCATCTCTAGCTGTTTGCATGATTGCCGCTTTTTGTTCTTCTGCAATTTTTCTCGCAGTTTCGATTAAGCCTTGTGCTTCACCGCGAGCTTCTTTTAATAATTGTTTTTGTTCTTCAATAAGCTTTTTCGCTTCTTGATTACTTTGTTCTGCTGCATCTATTTCATTAGCAATGTGATCTTCACGTTTTTTCAAAATTGCAATAAGTTTATCTAATGCATATTTTCTTAATAAGAAAAGAAGTAGCGCAAAGATTGCTAATTGGAAAAGGATATCTCCAGTATTAATTCCTGCTCCTAGAACGAAGAAGTTAACGTTATTTAACAAAGCTATCACTCCCTTCAAAATACATGAAAAAGTGTTCATTAAGACATAAGAAAATGTAGCGAATGCACAGGTGGCACTTGCTCACATCCAATTTGTTTTTCTAGATTCACTGATAAAACAATGGCGAAGGTTCTCACCTGAGACGACTTCGCCACTACTGAACCAGTTTTATTTCGTTCTATGATAAATTTAAACTAATGTTTTTGTATTAGTTTTGACCCATAACCATGAACGCTACTACTACCGCGATGATAGGAATCGCCTCAACTAGTGCAACCCCGATGAACATTGTCGTTTGAAGTGGAGCACGAAGCTCAGGTTGACGAGCGATCCCTTCAACTGTACGACTTACGATCATACCATTACCAAAACCTGCACCTAATGCTGCTAAACCTATTGCGATTGCTGCTGCTAATGCACCCATTATAAAATTCCTCCTTAATGATTATCCATAATATATAGATGATTAAATTATTTATTAATGGTCATGACTCACTTTGTGTGCCATATACACCATTGTTAACATAGTAAAAATAAACGCTTGGATTGCTCCAATGAAAATACTAAATGCTTGCCAAATCATCATTGGTACGATGGCAAATACTGTACCAAGAATTCCTGGTAAAATACCAGTTGCATACCCGCTAACAGCTAGTCCTGCTAGCAAACCTAGTAGAATCTCCCCGGCAAAGATATTACCGTAAAGACGCAGACCAAGAGTTAACGTATTTGAGAACTCCTCTACAATCTTTAATGGGAATAAAAACTTCATAGGTTTAAAAAACCCTGCTGCATACTCTTTTGCTCCATGCATCTTTACACCATAATAGTGTGTTAAAGCAACTACCATTGCTGCTAAGGTTAATGTAATAACTGGGTCAGCAGTAGGTGATTTCCACCATAATTCATGTTCTTCACCAACGATAATTGCGAATGGTAACCCTAGCATATTGGACACAAACACATACATTAGTATGGTTACCCCAAGTGTTAGGAATCGACCACCTGTTTTCCAATCCATCGTGCTACTAATGATATTTCTAACAAAGTCTAACACCCATTCCATTGCGTTTTGCGCTCCTGTTGGTCGCAATTCAATTTTACGAGTGGTAAGAACCGCGATTAAAAATACAATAGTTGCCGCGATTGTTGTCATTAATATATTTGACCAGTTAAAGGTAAGTCCTAGCCAATCAAACGTAGGAGCATGATGTTCCAACTATATCACCTCTCTTCCCCGTTATACATTTGTTTTTAGTTTGGATTGAATAATAAAATCTATAAAAATGACCATATAAGATGTCATTAATCCCACTATCACGAAATAAATACTGATCTGCTCAGGGTATCTAAGTCCAATAAAGACTGCTAGTCCAGCTGAAGCCATTCTTGACACTGTACCTAATGAGTACATTTTCCCACCTGTTACAACCGTTTCACCAAACTTGTCCACTTTCCGATATAGCAACCAATGATTATAGAAACTTACAATTGTTCCTACTATTAGTCCCAAAAACACATCATCATATGTACTGAAGCCCCATCCAAGAACAAATATTGCTAGCAAGTAGAGCAGATACTTCTTATGCCTTTTTATCATTGCTACATTGTTGTCTTGTTCCTGCATGTGTTATTCTCCTGAATTGAATTTTTGGACAGTGTGGATTGTTGCGTATACACCAGCTGCTAGTCCTAACAGAAGGCCGATTACTAGGAAAAGTGGTTCGGTACCAATTTGTCGGTCAAGCCATCTTCCTCCGAAAATCCCGACTAATATGGAACCTACTAATTGTGATGTAATGGCAGTCATAAGTGCCATTGCTTTAAACGGATTTTTTGAATTAGGACGCATTTCGCATGCTCCTTTTTGAGTAGAAAATGTAAAGATAAAAGGTTCACAAAATAGATAAAAATTATCATTGAAAACCTTATCATCATACCCTTTGTAAGCATACAATAGGCACCTTTTAATGTCAATGAGTTTGGAGTGAAAAAAATCACAACGTCATTATACCATTACTTATATAATTTGAGTATCCCTATCCCTTAAATATCAGTAGTTCAGTTAACATTACCGTTGTGTTAGAAAGCCTTTATTTACGTACACTTTGCCACCTTTGTTCACAAAATGTTCACATTTGTGCTACTTACTAAGCGTGAATTCCTAGTAAGTAGCTTTGAAATTTATTCCTTGTTATTATTTTCCTCCAATTTCATCTATCAAAATCTCGGCTTCAACCGTGTCTTCCTGCCCAGCTTTTTTCGCAAAAACCACAGCTCGATAGATTCCCTTTAGTCCTAATTCGTCTGCTGAGATTTCTTTTTCAATTAGTCCTCTTGGCACGTCTTTTTCCCAGTCAAGGAAGGTAATAAACCGAAGTGAGTCTGGATCATATAAGGCTATTCCATACTCCTCTGCCCCTCGCGGCAAGTATAATTGAAATTGATAGGTTGAAGGCTGATCTGCCGGTCCAAATTGGAAGGCCATGACTCGTGGGTAATCTGGTTCCTCGATGACCATCATGTAAGGAAGGTGAATTTGCTTGCTTCCTTCGTTTAAATAAAGATGCCCACTATGGAGACCCTCCCCCATATTACTTGGTGTTAGGTCAACGGATATTGTTACCTCCCGTTTTTCTTTTGGCTTTAGATAAAATGAGGCTGGTAACTTCCACTGAATGCCCTCCATGTCCTTTGGCATCTGAAACGTGTAGTGCTTTTCTTCCTCTGATTGATTGTCTATCGTAATTTTTACATCCTTTACCGTTCTCGGATCTTCTTGATGAAACATTCCAAATGTTAGGGTTCCTGGATAGACAAGTGTCTCCGCCTTGATTGCCTCAAGCACTTGAATTCGCCCTGCCCCTTGTACATAAGGCTCATATAGCTTATTTTTCCCATCTGTTAAAAGCTTCGCTGTATTCATAAGGGCTGCTTTTACCTGTTCTGGCGTCCATTCAGGGTGTGCTTGCTTTATTAATGCTGCTGCCCCAGCAACATGCGGTGCGGCCATACTCGTTCCCTGCAGCTCCATATAGCCTTTTGGGATGGTACTATTAATCGCTACTCCAGGCGCCACGACATCTGGCTTAATTTCCCAAGTGTTGGTAACAGGTCCTCTTGAGCTAAAGGGGGCAATTGTATCCTTGATTTCGTGATAGGTCGTTGTAATTCGTGAATTTTTCTTGTTGAGCTGCTTTTTTATCCATTTGCCATTTTTCTTCGAAAGGGAAGCTACTGGAATCCCAACATCTATTTCTAATGTTCCTGCAAATTCTCCATCCACATTATTATAAATAAGTACACCTACAGCCCCAGCCATTTTTGCATTCATGGCTTTTTCTGTAAAAGTCAGCTTTCCTCTTTCAATTAAGACGATCTTATCTTTTACACCTTTAAACTCCTTCTTTTCACCTATCCCAGCGAATGTAATCTCCATTGGCTTTGTAAAATCCCACTGCATGGACCCTTGCATTTCCACCACATCAAGTTCTTTATCCTCAAGACCGATTGTGAGTTTTGGGACCTTTAGTGGTGGGGTGGAAGCGCCAACTGATATCGCTTTTGAAGAGGTTCCAGGTGACCCAACAGTCCACGTTTTCGGCCCCGAATTTCCACTTGATGTTACAGCAATAATCCCTTTTTCTGTCGCCTTATTTAAAGCAAGGCTTGTTGGCCAATCTGGTCCATTTACATTATTTCCAAGCGATAAATTGATCACATCGACCTTGTCTTCAATTGCACGGTCAATGGCGGCAATGACTTGTTCAGACGTTCCAATTCCACCAGGTCCAAGAGCACGATAGGCGACAACTTCAGCCTCTGGTGCAACTCCCTTTACTTTTCCGTTTGCTGCAATAATCCCTGCTACATGGGTTCCATGAATGGTTTGGTCATGACTCGAACCCTTTGTCTCCATCGGATCGTCATCTCCATCAACCAGATCAAAGCCACCATGATAATTTTTATTTAAATCAGGATGTGTATAATCAATCCCTGTATCAATAACTCCCACCTTAATTCCTTCACCTGTGAGACGGTGATCTTCTTCATCAAAATACCCTCTAATCGCATCCCCACCAATAAAAGGAACTGAATCTTCAAGGGAAACTTTATAGGTTGATACAGGTGAGCTATGAATCACACCCTGCTCATTTTTCAGCTGTTCAATATCCTTTCTTTTTCCCTTTACCGAAAACCCATCGAATACATGTTTATAGACATGGGTTATCTTGAGCGAGGGGTGATTCTCTATTTTTGAATAGATCTTATCCCTACTTTTTGCATCTGTGACGATAACAGAGGTAATCTCTTCGTCTGCGTATTCCTCCGGAAGTGCCGGACGATGAGGGTAGACGGCAGACTCTGCCATGGCCGGCGTTTGACCTCCTAGTGTACAGAAAGCAATAACCAATATTAATATTTTTCTCAACAAATCACCCACCTTTGTCGTTAGTCTTTCACGGGAATTTGAAAAATATGAGGTGTTGAGTCTGATTGTTAACTATTCTGTTTGGGTTTGGATTTTGGTTTGGGTTCTATCTGGTTCCCGGTTTCTTTGGGTTCAGCACTGTTTTGGGAATCAGAACGAATTTTGTTTCCCGATTTCTCAAACGTAATACTCGGTTATCAGCGAATTCGACGAATTATCGACGAAAAATAAATTTTATCTGCGAAAAACAGATTTTATCAGCGAATACCCAATTTTTATCAGCGAACCCTTCCCACCCTTGCTAATCCAACATAAAAAAAGATGCCCACTAACGGACATCTCTTGTCATATATTTATTTCGTTCCAAACAAACGGTCTCCTGCATCACCTAGACCTGGAACAATATAGCCATGGTCATTCAACTGCTCGTCAAGTGCAGCAATATAGATGTCTACGTCTGGATGTTCTTTTTTAACAACCTCAACGCCTTCTGGCGCAGCGATTAGGCACATAAATTTAATGTTCTTTGCTCCGCGTTTCTTCAATGAATGGATCGCTTCTACTGCGGAACCTCCAGTAGCTAGCATTGGATCGACTACGATAAAATCACGCTCTTCTACGTCGGACGGAAGCTTCACATAGTATTCAACAGGCTGTAATGTTTCCGGATCACGATATAATCCCACATGACCTACCTTGGCAGCTGGAATTAGCTTTAAAATCCCGTCAACCATTCCAAGTCCTGCACGTAAAATTGGAATAATTCCTAATTTTTTACCTGATAACACCTTTGATTTTGCCGTTCTAACCGGTGTTTCAATTTCTACTTCTTCAAGTGGTAGATCGCGAGTAATTTCAAAAGCCATGAGACTTGCAACTTCATCTACTAATTCTCTAAATTCTTTTGTACCCGTACTTTTCTCTCTTATGTATGTTAGTTTATGCTGAATAAGTGGGTGATCAAATACATATACCTTTCCCATTTGTAGCATCTCTCCTTTTCCAATATCTAGCACCAGAGCTTGCACAAATCTAGCTCACCTCAATAGATTCTACATAATTCCACTGTCTTAATCAAGTGAATTTAGGTGATATTCACCAAACGTTAAAAAGCCACTATGACATTTCTGTGATAGTGGCTTCCTGATTATCTTAAAGTTCTTTATATAATGTAAATTTAGACGTTAAAGCTTCTACACGTGCAGCCGCTTCTTTTAAACTTTCTTGGTTTTCTGCATTTTTTAATGTGAAGGCAATGATCGAAGCGATTTCGTCCATGTCTTCTAAACCAAAGCCTCTAGATGTTACAGCAGCCGTACCAATACGGATTCCGCTTGTCACAAATGGACTTTCAGTATCAAATGGAATGGTATTTTTATTTACTGTAATTCCTACTTCATCTAATAAATGCTCCGCTACTTTCCCAGTGATGCCCATTGCTTTTACATTCACAAGAAGTAAGTGGTTATCTGTTCCGTCAGAAACGATAGATAAGCCTTCTTTCTTCAGGCCAGCAGCTAATCTTTGTGCGTTATCAATAATATTTTGTGCATAAACTTTGAAGTCATCTTGAAGTGCTTCACCAAATGCAACAGCTTTAGCAGCAATTACGTGCATTAATGGCCCACCTTGAATTCCTGGGAAGATCGATTTGTCGATTTTTCTACCGAACTCTTCTTTACAAAGAATCATCCCACCACGTGGTCCACGTAATGTTTTGTGAGTCGTTGTTGTCACGAAATCTGCATATGGAACTGGGTTTTCATGAAGACCAGCCGCAACTAAACCAGCAATATGAGCCATGTCTACCATAAGGTATGCGCCTACTTCATCTGCGATCTCACGGAATTTTTTGAAGTCAATTGCACGTGGATACGCACTTGCACCTGCAACAATTAATTTTGGTTTATGTGTGCGTGCTTTTTCTAGCACATCTTCATAGTTAATTCTATGAGTTTCTTCGTCAACACCATATTCAACGAAATTATATTGAATACCACTGAAGTTTACTGGACTTCCATGTGTTAAGTGTCCGCCATGTGATAAATTCATTCCTAACACTGTATCGCCTTGTTCTAAAATTGTGAAATAAACCGCCATGTTTGCTTGCGCACCCGAATGAGGTTGAACATTCACATATTCAGCACCAAAGATTTCTTTTGCACGATCACGAGCGATATCTTCAACAACATCAACATGCTCACAGCCACCATAATAACGACGACCTGGATACCCTTCAGCATATTTATTCGTTAAAACTGATCCTTGAGCTTCCATTACTGCTTCACTTACAAAGTTCTCAGAAGCAATAAGCTCAATTTTCGAACGCTGTCTACCTAATTCATCCTGAATTGATTCAAATACAGATGGATCTTGTTGCGATAAATGTTTCATTGGAAATCCCCCTTTTTCACATGTAACAACTCTATTATTTTTCATTTATACTCATTCGAATATTCAAATACTTTCTCATTTTAGCACTTTCATTATCGAGAGGAAAGGTGAAATTTATAATTTCATAACATTAATCGCTTACATTTAGTTCAATATTCGAAAAAACAGGAAAAACAGGGAGAAAATCAGGCCTTTCAGAGGGGAACGTTCGGAAATTTTTTGTATCTGAAGTTATGTGGTTAAGAAAGGAAGATTCTTTCGGGGGCAATAAACGACTCACATTGATCACCTTAAGTGATGAAAGGGTTTGTCTGTTAAAATATATATTCAGAAGTGCGTCTCTTTTCACCTAAAGAAACGCACGGTTTTTAAGGATTACTTTTTCACAAACATTGGCAAATCCGTATTTCCTAGTAGACGAACGTAAACGAATAAATTTCCTTTATGGTTTATCTCATGATCAATTGCTAGATTAATTACACTCTTTGCTGGTAATTCCACACCCAAAACCGCAGTTAAATCAATGTTTTCATTTAGATCCTCATCTGATAAAGAATCTAAGATTCTTACGGTTTCACCAGTATAGAGTTCGGCAAGCGTGTTTAAATCAATATCTTCGTTTTCATTATGCAGTTTCTCAGGAGCTTGCTTTGCTGCAGCTGCTGTAAATCGATAAAAAGAAGTTAACATATGTAAGACAAGTTCTTTCGTTGACATTGACGAAGGGGTTGGTTTGTAATCATATTGATCTTTTTCTAGTTTTGCAATTAAATCATTTGTCACATGGCGATGAGAAAGAAAGTACTGCTTTAGTTGATTGCTTTTACTCATAGGATACCTCTCCTTATTTAAAATCATTACAGTTCTAACGGTAGTCGCTTATTTCTAAATAGTCAAGAAATAGGATGAGACTTTCATCTATTAGAAAAATCAATACACATTTTATTAGAAGCTCTTTTGGCTATTTAACTAAGGTAGGTTGATTTGCACTCCAGGTGTGTGCTTTCCGCGGGGCAGGTGATGAGCCTCCTCGTGCCTGCGGGGTCTCATCCTTCCTGCAGATCCCACAGGAGTCACACACCTTCCGTTCCAATCAACTGCCTCATCTAATTCGTGAAAACTTGGCTTATCTCCAAGTCCTAATGGCGAAACCCTTAGTTTCGCTTATGCTACCATCCATAAAACTTTATGCTTTCTAATAGTATAAAAAAAAGCGCTAAATCCAAAGATTTACCGCTCAAGAACAAGATTTATTCTCTCTCTCATCTTTATATACAGCTCTTTCCCCACCAATGAGCTTTGGACGAGTCTTTGCCATCGTCACATGTGCATGGCCAATGCTTTTCACCGAACTACGGATTGGGACAGCAACATGCTTGAGATGCATGCCGATTAGCGTATCGCCAATATCAATCCCTGCATCCGCTTTAATAAACTCGACCACAACTGCATCCTTCATTTGATAAAATGCATGTGTCGCCATGGCTCCGCCTGCCGTTTGGGCAGGGACAACCGAGACGATTTCGAGATGTAAATCAAGCGCGGTTTGTTTTTCAACGATAAGCGCACGATTGAGATGCTCACAGCATTGAAAGGCAAGTCGAGTACCCGTTTCGGATCGAAAGCTTTCAAGCTCTTCAAATAACATCTGCGCAACCTCTACTGTTCCAGCTGTACCGATTTTTTTACCCATTACTTCACTTGTACTGCATCCAATGACAACCACTTGTCCTTTTGAAAATGACGCTTGTTCTTGAAGATCAGCAAGGACGGTTTTTAACTGATCTCTCCATTGTTCCAAGTCAACTGACATCTTATTTCATCCTTTCACAAGGTAAAAGCTTGAAATCAATGATTACTATTCTCGATATCTGTTATTTTATTCACACGTGTTGCGTGTCTTCCACCTTGGAATTCTGTTGTTAACCAGATTTTTGCGATATCACGAGCGAGACCAGGGCCAATGACTCGTTCACCCATCGCTAAAATATTACTATCATTATGCTCACGGGTGGCTTGCGCACTAAACGTATCGTGTGCAAGTGCACATCGAATTCCTTGCACCTTATTTGCTGCAATGCTCATTCCAATCCCTGTACCACAAATTAAGATTCCGCGGTCAAACTCTCCACTTGCGACACGCTGTGCAACTGGTAATGCATAATCTGGATAATCGACTGAGGAACTACACTCACAGCCAAAATCCTCAAATTCAATGCCCATTTCAGTCATTAAACTTTTAATCTCTTCTCGAATATTTAATCCACCATGATCTGAAGCGATTGCTACTTTCACTTACAAGAACCTCCATTTCAGACTGTTGACAAAACGTTGTTCAGTCAGCCTGGGTTTAATTATTTTCTATTATAAAATTATAGTATCACTATTTTCATACGATTGACTATCTGTACTCCAACACTCCGGCAAAATTTTAAACCGTAAATTTCTCAATCGTCTTTTTTAATTTCTCTGCTTGTTGTGTAAATTCCTGTGTTAACTCGTATACATTTTCAATTGCCCTTGCCTGTTCATAGCTTGATGCCGCCATTTCCTCTGTACTAGCAGATGTTTCCTCCGCGACAGCTGCAACTTCTTGAGATTGTTTGGATGTTTCACGGATGCTCTCCATTTGGTGATCGACGAGCCCCGCAATTTGTTTAACAGAGTCTGCGACAACATGCACAGAATCGGTCATCATGTTAATGACCTTTGTAGTGGCTGCACCATTTTTTGCTTCCTCATTCGCATGACTTACTTGTTCCGTCATTTGAAGCACGACTTCTTTTACTTCTGATTGGATTGCCTTGATTAGATTTGCAATATCTTCAACCGCTTGTGAGCTACCATCAGCTAAGGAGCGAACTTCATTTGCAACGACAGCAAATCCTCGACCATGTTCTCCTGCTCGTGCGGCTTCAATGGCTGCATTTAGCGCTAACAAATTCGTTTGATTTGCAATCTGACCTACTAGAGAAATGATGCTTTCTACTTGCTTTGCATTTTCATCAAGACGTTTAACCGCTTTTAATAAACCTTCATTGCTCTCTGCTTGTTTATTCAAGCCATTAATTAATGATTGAATGACATTTTGGCTCTCTTTTAAAGATTCGATCATTTTAAACGATAATTCCTCAGAAGAATTTGCCTTAGTTTGGACTTCTTCCGCGATTTTAATCACACGATCAATGGAATCTGCATTGTCCTGTACAGATGCAGCAGAAGTTTCCGCACCTTGAGAGATACTGTCAATCGTTCTGGAAATAATATCAGCTTGTTCAGCCGCTATTTTTGAAGCCGTTGTAATTTCAACGACCTTTTTATTGGTATCAGTGAAATTAGTCTCAATATTTGTTACCATGCTGCGTAAGCTCTCAAGCATGCTATTAAAAGCGCTACCTAGTGAACGTATTTCATCGTCTGTTTTTGAAAGAACAACATCTTGTCCAATGTCACCATTAGCCGCTTTTAAAACAGCATGTTCTAATGTCTGTAACGGTTTTGTCACCACTCTTGCTGCAAAATAAGCCAACACACCTGACCAAAAAATCCCCAACGCTAACGTGAGAATGGTAAATGTTGTTTCTGTCATCCAATTCTGAACGTAATCATAAACTACGTAAAGAAAAAAAGCACTTGTTGAGTAGGTAACCATTGCAAGAATTGTAACGAACATGACTAGTTTTAATCTTAATCCAAATTTATACCGCTTCTTTTCCACTATCTTCTCCCCCACACTTCGATCAATTATCAGCCAATTTGATCATCAGTTCCTCTATAAGTTCCGTCAATTCTTTATATGTTTGTCGATAGAGCTCAAGGGAACCACCGAACGGATCGATAATATCTTTATCTATGCCATCACGCACAACGTATTCTTTTAACGTATAGATTTTATTCCTTGCTTGAGGAAATCTAGTTTGAACCACGTTTTTATGACCCTCTGTCATGGTTAATACCAGAGTGGCCCATTCGATTTGCGAGTCGGTTAACATAGATGACACATGGTTATCCACCAAACCCTGTTCAGAAAGCACTTGGCTGGTATGCTTTGAAGCTTTACTATTATTATCGGCAAATACACCTGCAGACTTAACATCCACTCCTGCAATCGCTTTACTTTTTAATATCGCCTCTGCCATTGGGCTTCGACAGGTATTTCCTGTACAAACAAATAAAATATTCATGTTGACGCCTCCAAACATACTTTGTGTATCTTTTATTATATAGAAAACTTGGCTGATGCCAAGCCTTTAGGCGCTGGCAACTGCTTAGTTGCACTTATGCGTTCAGAATTTATGTATATAAATTCTGATAAGCTAAAATAGATTTTTCATGGTACAAGGTTTCAGCTTGATTTAACATATTAAAAAAGCATAGGATTCTTTTCCCATGCTTTCTATACGCTTACCTAATTAGAATGCAAACAATAACTTAATTCCAAAAGCAAATAAAATACTACCGCCAAGTGCTTCACTGTATGATCCAAACCATCCTTGGACTTTTCGTCCTAAGAGTAGCCCTAACCATGTTAGTACCATGCTGACAATTCCAAACATCAGAATCGTTGCAACGGTTCTGGCACCATAGATTCCTAAGCTCAAGCCCACAGAGAAGCTGTCCAAACTTACACTAAGTGCAAATATAAGCAAACCAAAGCCCTCCGGTGTTATGGTCCTTGAGTCATCCTCTTTAAAGGACGAGCGAATCATTTGAATACCAAGGATTAATAACAGTATTCCACCTAAATAGGTAGCGATTGCACCTAATTGATCAGATAGGTAACGGCCAATTCCCATCCCCACGAGCGGCATCCATATGTGAAAAAGGCCAATAATTATGCCGATGTAGAAAATTTGCTTTAGTCTAAGTCCTAATAAGCCCATTCCAAGGCCAATTGAAAAAGCATCCATTCCTAAGGCAAATGCCATAAAAAATAATGTGATGAATTCACCTAAAATCGTTGCTAAGTTCATTTCCTACCTCCTCGGACTTGCCTATTTCAACATATGCACGTTCCGAAGGGTTTAGAAGAATGAAAATGAATGACAGATAAAATTTTACAATGCTTTCTATATCACCAAAAATCATTATTTTAGAAAACAACAAAAAAGTTTACTTTAGAGGTGAAAACATTGTAAAACGCACTTTGAATTCATAGTTTAATTCACAGTGCGTTTACATTAATTTATTAATATTTCGGCCAATTTTAAGTTGCTTATTGTCTCCTCATTTACACAGTAAATTACATGGTATGAAATAATTACTGAGGGGGGTGTGTTAATATTTTTTGTGATTAAGTACGTGGATTATGTTTGCGATTACAAAGATTGTTAGATTTAATATTAATGGATAACTTTCACTGGCACGTAGAATCCTTCAGGATTAGTGCGGCTGGGAAGACCTTGCATATGGATGGCTCTCCGTAAAACATCTAATCTTTTTTTAAAAATAAGAAAGGCTTATCCTGAATTGAGTAACCAGTGAAATAAGCGGAGATTTTTCGGTAAAACTCAGTATAGGGACCAGTTAGGGGTATATAAGCGGAGTTTTCCGATTAAGTAAAGCAAAATTACCCATTTTCACGTTTTTTCGAGTCAATAGTCGGAATTTTCCCGTCTAATCAAGCCATTTTTCAGGGTTATTTCTAATTAAGAGAAAGTTCTCCGCTTATTT
>JBEQAC010000042.1:0-17688 GCA_041640535.1 Bacillaceae bacterium | reverse complement strand
TCTCATATCGTGAACTGATCCAATCATTAATACTATTTAGAAGTCCCATTTTTATTCACCTCATGTTTTTTCTTATTATGTGGAAAAAACAGGATATTTATTCATAGCATATGCCCATTTCTACCACTTGGTGAATATGATGGAAAATAATATTAAATGGTAATTAAGAAACACGATAAACTCTAGCTTCAAATGGCCTTAGCGAGAATTCACACGTTACTTCATGATGGGGAATATCTTCATAATTATGTATTAATAGGTTTTCTACCTTTAGTTGAAAATCATGAAACGAATAGGATGTTTCGTATTCGGTAAGGTTTGTTATCACTATTACCCTTTCATCTCCTAATGTTCTTAAATAAGCATAAAGATGTGGATGGTCTTGTAGGATTAATTCATAGATTCCATATGTAAATATTTCGTGTTCCTTTTTTAATGATATTAGTTTTTTATAATATTGGAGGATCGAATTTGGATCTTGGCTTTGTTTTTCAACATTAATGTTAGTATAGTTAGGATTGACTCCTATCCACGGCGTACCTGAAGTAAAACCAGCTTGTTTGTCGCCTGACCACTGCATGGGGGTTCTTGAATTATCTCGACATGATGGCCAAATCTGCTGCATAATTTCTTCATGAGGAATACCTTCTTCCCTTTTAATTCGATACATATTTTTAACTGATACGTCATTATACTCTTCAATGGTACCAAATCTTACATTCGTCATACCTATTTCCTGACCTTGATAGATGAATGGTGTCCCTTGCATAAGAAAATACATTGTACCATAGCTTGTTGCACTTTCCTTCCAAAATTGTTGATCATTTCCCCAGGTAGAGACAGATCTTGCTTTATCATGATTTTCAATGAAAAGTGCATTCCATCCTCGATTTTCCAATCCCTTTTGCCAGCGCGTTAACACCTCTTTTAGCCCAATTATATTAAGACCATGATTGTTGTGTCCATCCCATAAACCTAAATGTTCAAATTGAAAAATCATATTAAATTTACCATTTTCCTCCCCTACCCACTCATCCGCTTGATCAATACTTACCCCATTCGCTTCACCAACTGTGACAATATCATAATTGGAAAATGTACGATCTTTTAACTCCTGTAAAAATAAATGAATCCCTTCGACGTTCATATGTTTTTCAAATGAAGAGACATATTTTTGCTGATAAGGATTTGGCATGTCACCAAGACCTGGTTCTTTTTTTATATGGCTGATTGCATCTACCCTAAACCCATCAATCCCTTTTTCTAACCACCAATTAATCATGTTATATAACTCTTCACGAACTTCTTCTATCTCCCAATTCAAGTCTGGCTGCTTGCGAGAGAATAGGTGAAGATAATATTGAGCTGTTTGCTCATCGTACTCCCAGGCCGAACCACCAAAAATGCTTTCCCAATTGTTTGGCTCATGACCATCCTTCCCATCACGCCATATATACCAGTCACGCTTAGGGTTATCCCTTGATGATCTTGATTCGATAAACCAAGCATGCTCATCACTCGTATGATTAATCACTAAATCAATGATTAACTTCATTCCCCGATGATGTACTTCTTCAACTAGTCTTTCAAAATCACTCATAGATCCAAACTCTTCCATAATGTCTTGATAATCACTAATATCATAGCCATTATCATCATTCGGTGATTTATAACAAGGACAAACCCATATGAGCCCAATTCCTAAATCCTTTAAGTAATCAAGCTTTGAGATAATACCCTGTATGTCCCCTATCCCATCACCATTTGAATCCATAAAACTCCTTGGATAGATTTGATAGGCAACGACTTCCTTCCACCATGCTTTTTTCAATCAATCTCTCTCCCTTTTTTAAATAATTTCTTTTATCTATGTAATTGATTACATTTTTGCCCGGTCAAGAAATAGATAAACATTAAAAGAAGCAATTTGGGTAAAAAGGTACATAATTCAGAATTTATTGACGTTTCCATTCATTTGTTATACATTAGTAAACAAATAGGAATTAACGGATATGCAACATAAGAAAAGGGGGAGTTTTTAATGACAGACGGTTTTCGTGGACGTACCGTTCTAATTACAGGTGCTGGGAGTGGGTTAGGAAGAGAAACTGCTCTAGCCTTTGGGAAGGAAGGGGCTAATGTAATTATATGTGGACGGAGATACTCAAAATTAGAGGAAGTAGCCGATCTTATTTCTTCAAACTATAGCGGAAATGTTTTACCGCTTAGAGCTGATGTTTCAACTGAATCTGATGTAAAAATGCTTGTTCAAGCTGCATATGGAAAATTTAATAGCATTGACGTACTCGTTAATAATGCTGCTGTTTTTCAACAATATCAAGTGATTGATAGTTCCTTAGATTCATGGGAATATCATCTACATAATAATGCTACAAGTGTGTTTTTAATGATGAGAGAATGTCTACCTATCATGAGAAAACAAAAGGCTGGAAAGATCATTAATATCACATCTGGCTTAGTAAGAGAGGGAGCAGCTGGATTTGGTGCGTATGCGGCGAGTAAAGCTGCAATCGAAGCACTGACCTATTCGGTACAAGATGAAGAATATAAAAATGGAATCCATGCACATGTATTTAATCCTGGCGTGATGAAAACTGAGCTTGCCGCAATAGGTGATCATCCTTCCAATGTTGCTCCATTTATTGTCGATCTAGCAAAGCAGCATGTTCACTCCGAAAAAAGAGTGCTACAAATAGAAGATTTTCAAGTAGTAAAGTAATAAAAGCCACTTTTCAAAGTGGCTTTTATTACTTAGTTTGTATGAAGAGGGCGATAAATGGTTTTAATAAATTTTTCAATAATCATCGGTAGGCTATTGTATCGTCGGTAATTTAACGCTTTAATCACTTCATTTTTCTCCTCTAACGATAAATTCCAATCCTCTGGCACAAAAGAAAGAATTTCTTCTAATAGTTGCGTTGGAATGGATTGAATGATTTTAAGTGCTGCTTTAAAATCCTTTTCTTGTTGAATAAACTCAGCCATCATCTTATGCGTTGCACTACTTAGTAGGTGTTGAGGGAGATTTTCAAGATCATTGATGGTCCAGGAGTAAGAATCAAAGATTTCTGCATGATCCAAAATCCATAAATAGTGGTTTCCGGGTGTTTTTTCTTCTAGAAGCACATTTTTGCGAGTTCGATCTGTGTTAGCGAGCCAATAATCGAAAACAATTATTTTAGCTAAGTGAGCATGATTAATGATATTGGTAACAACCGTTTCATGAGCATTTACACAATTAGGTAGATATTTGCTTGCAAACTGTATGGGGGTATATACGCTATCGTAAAGATTTGGAAATGAATCAACAAATTCTTTCGGCATATTAACTAAATAGGCATAAGGGATAGGTAACCCAATAAAACGAGCCAGGCAATACCCTAGCCATTCATTCATTAGTGCTCTATTCTCACTAGGCTTATACAGTTTTACAATATAGTCTTTGTTATCATCGAACGTAATTAAATGAGCATTATTTGTTTTACTTTCAATGAGTTTTATATATGAGATTGGTTTCATTGTTCATCATCTTTCGTTATTTCTTTTAATAGTTCTATATATTTATTAGTACAGTTTGAAAGGGAGTACTTCTTAATCACACGCATCCTAGCTCGATTTGATGTTTTTTCATACAGGTTTGAATCATCGACAATACGATAAATTTGCCTTGCTGCCCCTCTCACATGCTCTTCACGATACAAAAAACCTGTTTTTCCATCAACCACAATCTCCGGAATTGATGAAACATTAGGAGCAACAACCGGTACTCCACAAGCCATGGCTTCAATAAACGTATTTCCAAACGATTCCGACCTTGTAGCAGCAAACGTACATCCACCAGAATGTTTTATTTTGGCATAAATCATCGGCATTTGATGGTAAGGAATGACAGGGAACCATTTAACCACACCGGTTAGTTTTTGATTTTTCCATTCCTCTTCAAACAATCCCTTTTCTACACTTTTGTCTCCACCTATCACCCAAAATTCAATATCGTTTCTTTCCTCACTAACCATCTTTGCCACTTTTAGAAATAATCGCCAGTTCTTACGATGATCTAATCTACCAATATAGGCAACTATTTTTTTATCATTTGGCACTATTGGAGGGAAGACCTCCTTGATTTCTGTTTGATCTAGAGGACGAAAAAACGTAATGTCTGTTGAATTATTGATTACTTGTATCGGAATTTTTTGATCTATCATAATAGATAAGACTCTTTTTTGATATTCAGTAGGTACAATAAAGGTGCATGGTTTAATTTTTTTATAATCCTCTATATTGCGCTTTAATTTCGTTATTTCTGGTGTCCGTGCTTCTATGATAATGGGTCCTTCATAGTTAGCTTCTGCTAGCCAAGTATAGGCCTTGTTCGTGTCGACTACAATGATGGCATCATAATGATTTTCTTTTATGATTTTGTGAATGGTTGTTTTATCATTGGTTAAATATACTTGGGCGACATCTTCCATCATATGCATTCCACCAAGATCCTTACAATAAAGGAAATCGGTTATTATACCATGCTGTTTTAAATAGATGGCTCGATTTCTCCACCCAGCATTTACTCCGCCAACCGTTAGCAAACGCCAAATGACTAATATTTTCAAGGTATCACATCCCACCTAGTTCGTTTCCTTATCTTATGATTCTTTTTTTCTATTTGCTTGCTTTTTTTGCAGTTTTTCCAATTCAAGTTCTCTTTCTTCATGGACAACTTTTCGAACAAGATTTACTAAACTATCAAAGTGTTTTTTAGAATCCTTTGTTGTTAAAAGTTTAGATGTCTTTTTCTTAAGTTTATCTAAATCCTTTTCTTTATTATTCTCAAGGACATGGTAAAGTCTTTTCGATACTTCTTCCATCTGCATGTAGTATTCCCATTCAGCATAGAGTTCAGGAGCTGTTTCCTTCACATGCTCGATGAACATATCTTTATAGTCATTACCCAAGCTTTGGAGAAGCTTTCGTGGATAAGGGTATGTTCGATTTCTCCAAACTGTTCTACCCACATCTATGACCTTTAAAGACCCATCCTCCTGAAGATAAATTTGTCTTTTATGATGATCAATCCGTTCATAGCCAATTTCTTTAAATGTGATTAATAATTCAATTAGTTGGTGAGATAATTTTTTTGTTAGTGGATGTGATTGCATATATTCACGTAAGTCAACACCATAAACCATTTCCATCACAATATAATTACTGCCTTTACAATATATTTTTGGTAACAGTGATGTATGTTGGCCTAGTGACATTGCATAATATTCACGCTCGCAATCATCAGGATCTCCATATACTTTCATACACATCTCATCATTGATTTTAAATACAGCACCTTGTCTTCCTTTTCCGATCATTTCAAGAGAAGAGTTATTTACAACAGACACATCTTCATTCTCATAATTTTGGATTTTGATCTTCTTTGCAAAATCTTTTATCTTTTTGCAATCCATATTAAATTTCACCTCTCATATTTTATGATTTTAAAACAAACTGATTTGCTCCAATGTACTCATCTAATCTACTAATATCAAACCTACTCCCTTCAATCTTTACCCCATAACACTTGTCCTTTTTCAACATTTCATTAATTGCATCTGTTAATTGAATTTCTCCATCCACACTTTCACTAGACTTAGCTAAATATGAAAACAACAACGGAGTAAATACGTACCTCCCAATGACTGCAAAGTTTGATGGTGGGGTCTTTTTTGGCTTTTCAACAATGCTTTGAATCAGTAATTTACTTTCTACCTGCATCGATTCTACAACTCCATAATTTGATAAATACTGTTGTTTGACTTCGTATAGTCCAAGCACTGACTTTTTGTGACTATTGTATTCTGAAATTAATTGAGTTAATGCTGCTCTATCTTTTCCAAAAATCATCTCATCGGGTAATAAAACAGCAAACGGTTCGTTTCCAACAAATGATTCGCCTATTCTAACTGCATCTCCTAATCCCAAGGGATATGATTGTCGAGTATATTGAATTCTTATATCTGGCAACTTAATTTTTTCTAATAACTGATGCTTTTTCTTCTGTTCTATAAGGGTTTCAAGTTCTATCGATCGGTCAAAATAATCTGTGATCATATTTTTCGAACGAGATACAACTATTAATACCTCTTCAATTCCAGCCTCGATCGCTTCATCTATAACATAATGAATAGCGGGCTTCATCCCTATTGGAAACAGTTCTTTTGGAATCACTTTTGTAATCGGTAAGCATCTTGTCCCATATCCTGCTGCAGGGATTATGGCTTTCTTAATCAAGTCATCATCTCCTATCTTTTGCTTAGTACGAGTACAATATATGTATATTTTTTTAATAGATTTTTGAAACTGATATTTGTCCTAGTTTGTAAATTATTTGTAAATTTTTAGAATTTATTAGGAGGGACCATAGTGGTGTTTGTTTAAAAATGATAAAAAACCCTCGAACATTAAGGAGTTGAGGATTTTTGAAGAATTGGGCTCTTATTTTAGTGAGCTTAGAAATTGTATAGCTTTTTCTATCTCTTCTGTTTTAAACAGCAACTTTTTACCCTTTTCCTCGTTAATTGAAAATATGAAAACAACTGGGGGATTTTCAATTTGATAACGAGGAAATTGCTCGCGTGCAACTTTCCTGTCTTTATAATAATCAATTTCAATGATTGGCTTTTCAACACTGGCTAATTTATCAAACTTCTCAATTAAATCCTCTTCCCCTTCTACAACAAGAACATAATATTTATTTTCAACAGGATTGGGTAAACAACCATATATACTTAAATTAAATAGAATAAAACTAACCATAAGTAAATTTTTCAAGAAAACCCACCTACTCTACTCTTAATAACAAATAATCGGAATTTTCGGATAAATTAACTCCTTTTTATAATCTGATAGAAAATGATTTGTAAACTTTGAACAAATATATAAATTGGAAATGACCAATACATTTTATACCCTTTGTCAAAGTGAAATAAGCCAACCTTGATAGAAACCCATTCGATCAGTACTGAAAAGCAGCCCCATAGTAATACATAAATAATATGTGTAAAACCTTTGATATTTAATTTCTTATATAAATAAATAAAAATGTAACTATACGGACCATATGCAACATAACTTAAAAAATCGATTAATTGATAGGATGAGTCGTCATTTACATCATAAAAATCCCAAGGCTTAACACTAATGGTATGATCAAAAAACATTCCAATCGCAATACCATAAAGAAAGTGTGCAGTACCTTCTAATATTGAAAATTGTTTCGGTAATTTCCAAATAATTAATAACATAATTATAAAGTTAATAATGACGAACCATTCATTATAGTTAAATGATTTTTCATATATTACGGTCATTACGTTGTCCTTCCCAACTAGAGATAACGAATAATAACTTACTAATACCTAATCCAATGTTGATGTAGGTAACATTTACAACCAATGCATATAACAGATTCCAGTTAATAAAATGGATTACTCCAAAATACTTTAAAAGAACATCCATCATTTGCATAAATCCTATAATTATTAAATATACAATAATCCTTTTACTCCATTTGGTAATTTGGAAATGTAAATTTATACAAATAATTATTAGAAGAGGGATAATGATATCTCTATTTAGTATTAAAACTAAAAATAGAGAGGGTTTCTCTGCAATTTTAAATAATTTAAATTCCATTGTCATCAAGGTTATATAATTCTTTGAAATGATTGTTATAATCATGAAAACAATTGAATTATGTAAAAAAGACAATTTCTTCTTAATAAAGAAAGCAATATATATGATAAGCAAAGTTAATGTCATGCAAATTGGTAATGCCATTTCATCACCCTATCCTTGTTTAAACCTCCTCTCTTTTATCGACTAAAAACTAAATAATTATTCTTACGATTTCCTCCGTGGAAGAAAATACTAAATAGGAGCTGATTTTATATGTATTCAGCTCCAAAATTAGTATTTATTTTAGTGGAAAATATTGTAATTTAACAGCCTGTATCCTCTTCTTTTTAATTCAGGGTTCGCTAGCTTAATTCCTTCAGCATTCTCACCATCTGGCTTATTCATATGAAGTAAAACAATAAAGCCCGGTTTTGGTATTTTGAGTGTTCTGTGTTTGTAAGTTTTTGTTTTCTGGAATGTTAATAGACTCTTGAGGTGCAACATCAAGAGCTTCCACTTACCTCCCTATTTTATTTTTAAATAAAATGAAGAGATTATAGCATGGAATTGTTGGAAATTTATTGATTAAACAATACAGAGGGGAGAGTTTTTGACTTAGAAAAATTCAGTAGGAAAAAAGTTGTCTTAAAACAAAAAAGCCCATACCTTTATATATAAAGGTTTTGAGCTCCTGCTAAAATGATATTCTTTGAGGACTTGTAATCGTATTTCCTCCCTAAACTATTGCACCTAATTTTACAAGTCATCGTCTAAGCTAGAGAAAGAGTATCACGGTATTCTTTAGGCGTCATTCCTGTAACTTTCTTAAAAAAACGAGTAAACGAATGAGCGGAATTGTAACCTACTGCAGTTGCAACTTCCCGTATTTTCAAATCTCCATCTCGTAAAAGCTCTTTGGATTTTCTCATCCGGCATTTATCGATATATTCGGATATATTGATTCCACGCTCCTGTTTAAAAAAGTACGATAAGTAAGAGGGATTGAAGTAATGAGTCTCTGCCAGTCGAACCAAGGATAAATCCTCGCTTAAATGCTTCTCGATATATTGACAGATGCGGTCTATCACTTCAGAAGATCTATCTCGTTCATCCGTTTGTTTGACTTTAAAGATATCTTCCGCAATTTTTCTCAAATAGTTGAATCCCTCTTTCATAGAGGGATGATCATCCAAACGCAGAAGCTTTTCATAATTCTCAATTCTGTTGTGCCACCCCAATCGGTTAATGTATGAATACAGCACAAGTGCGATTGAGAAATAAATTTCGATAATTTTTTGAACATTGCCGCAAAGTTGCATGGAATTTGCAAGTTTGTCCAAATCTTCAAGAAACTCAGCTACCCTGTTTGCTTCAAGATGGGAGGCCATGGTTTCGACTTTATGGCTGGGTACAAGTCCTTCATAACTAGAGTTTTCATGTATTTTATCTGAGTAGTCTCGCAAAATAACGGGAATGCCATCTCCGATTTTTAGCTGTTGCAGCTGGCGAAGTTGTTCGTAATTCTCAGCTACAGCCTCCCATTCGCAGCATCTCCCGCTAACAATAAATCCAATTGTCACCCCAAGAGAAACGAGGCATTCCTCTTGAATTAATTCTAGTGTGCCTTCTAAATACCGCAGGATGTAATCATCAAACATCTCCTTAACATTTTGAAAAGGTTGAATAAACCACAGGATGTCACCGTGTTTATCTGCGATTCCGATGCTGTGCGTTTTATCCGACAGATGATAATCCCACGTGGCTCTAACTGAAGAAAGGATCTCACTCCTTTCAGTGTACGTCTTTTCTCTAGGATAAGTTAAACGACAAAGGACCATTAGGACACCCTTTGTTGGATCCAAAGCTATATTCAATTTCTTGAATTCATTGGTTAATGCGTCTTGGTCGGCACAGACAGTTTTACTATTTTGTAGAAGATGTCTCATGTAATCACCTTGTGCCATGAATTCATAGGCATATAACTGTTCTCGAGACCGTTTCAACAATAGACTCTCAAGATTACTACGTTGGATTTCTTGCATCACTTCATTGACGGTGTCCGTTACCTTATCATATCCTTCCGTTTTCAACAAATACCTGACGTTAGGCATTTGAAAGGCCTGATACGTATATTCAAAGTTCATATGTCCAGTCAGAAAAATCACCTTACACCTTGGCCAATAGGAATGAATCCTCTCAATCAATTCCAAACCGTTCATCCCAGGCATCGCGATATCAGTGAGAACGATATCGATTCTGGTACGTGACATCCAATCTAAAGCTTCTTTACCAGAGTAAGCTTTGCAGACATCCAGCTGTTCCGGCAAGAATCGGCTGAACACTTCATACAATGCATCGGTAATTATCTCTTCATCGTCCACAATCAATAGTCTATACATCCCAATTCTCCTCCTTTAGCTTGATTCGAATCATGACTTTTAGACCATTCAGCGCACTTTTCGACAAGAACAATCCGCTTCCTTCCCCAAAGGTCAGTACAATTCTTCGATGGATGTTAATCATACCTGTCAGTTCCTGACGTTCATCCATATTTGCTATACGATGACCTAACTCATGAATCTCATCATCACTGATATTGTCTCCATTATCCTCCACTATGATAAAAACCTCGTTGCCTTTCATACCAAAGGTCACACGAAGCAAGCCTTCCTCCGATTTTTTTTCAAGGCTATGTTCATAAGCATTCTCGATGAGAGGTTGTACAATCAACCTTGGCACCTTCACTTGTTCCATTTCCTTAGGCAATTCATCGAATTGTACGCTGATGCGTCTTGAGAATCGAAGATTTTGGATTTCGGTATACATCCGTGCGTGTTTGATTTCTTCCATTAGTGATACGTTGTTTTCTCCATTTCGTGTAATGAATCTAAAATATTCCCCGAGCATTTTCGTAAATAATTCAATTCTTTCAATATCTTCGGTCTTTGCCAGTGAATTTAATATAAAGAAGCTATTATACAGAAAGTGTGGATTAATTTGGGATTGTAACTGTTTCAACTCTGCCTTTTGCATCATCAGCTTCTGCTTATAATCCTGATCAATAAGCGTTTTCAATTTAATCAACATTTTGTTGTAGCGATCATAAATAAATCCGAATTCGTCCTCTTTCTTGTGTTTGATTGAAGTGTCAAAATCTCCGCCTTCCATTCTCTTAAAGCCTTGTACGAGAAGTAGCAAAGGTCTATGAACTTGCTTATAAGTATAAAAAGAATAGATAACTAGAGCGATAATGGAAGTGATAGTAAATAGCCAAGCCCATTTACTAAACTTGTTTAGCGGTCTTCTAACCATCTCTTCCGGTAAATAAGTTACAACAAAGAGACCCAGTTCTTCGGAATATGCCTTGTCAATATGATAACTTTCTCTTCCAAAATCCAATAAATTCATAATATCAATTGATTCTTTAAAGGTAGTTAGGTAGGTTTGTATTATATTGTTCGATTCCTCACCGGAGGCTAATACTAACCCTAATTCTTCTGATATTAAAAAAGTACCGCTTTTGGGATACATGTTCATTGTTTCTAGAGTATCCTTTAGCTTTTCTTTATCTAATTCAATCTGTACAACAAAGAGAGGTTCACCGACTTTATTCCTGCCCATCATAGAGGCACTGAGATTTAAAGAATCACCCTGCTTGATCAACCGTCTTTCATTCCCTTGCATGCTGGAGAGAATATCATTATAGCTTGCTAAATCAAAATCTTGAACGGCATTAGTGGCTGAGATGGTTTTGTCGATGGAACGAATGTGTATATAGATATCCTTTATATAAGAGCTAGAGTTCTTAATCGAGGTCAGCCGATGCAGCACATAATTCACACTAGACTTTTTTTCAATGTTGTTCATGATCTCCCAAGTTAGTGCTATTTTTTGCAATTCACTTTCCTGTAAGATATCGAACTGTTGAATTTCTATCCATTCAATTTCCCGATTTAAATCCTCCAAATACGTATTTAGTTGAACTACCGTATTTCTAGATATCTCTTGACTCGCATTGTTATAACTCCAATTATACAAATATACACCAAGTAAGATAATCGGAAGGCTAACGATAAGAAACATAACAAGAAGTCTTACAAATATAGTTTTGTGTAATGAATTTACAGGAATGCTAAACAAATAAACCCCTCCGAAGCTGCTTGAATCCTTAGACTATATGTTAGAAAGAGCTACTCTATTAGACTACCTCTTTACTTGTTATCAGGGCCTTTATTGGAATACCACTGGTTGACTTCTTCTGTCATCTTGGATCCGCCCATTCTCTTCCAGTCCTCGACAAACTCGTCGAATTCATGGCTAGGACTTCCTAGTATAATGTTCACAAACGTATCATGCATAAGATCATCCATTATCGGTTTCATTTCAATCATCGTAGACGTTGGTGCTCCTACAAAACGATCGTACAATAGTTGATCATTCTTAACATAGTGATCCAATATAGAAAAGGCTCCTGTAGGACCATAGGTTCGTTCCCATCCCCACCCTGATTCATCATTTCTTTTTAAGTAGTTATCAATATTTTTTTGAATAGATTTAGCTTCGGGATTTAACCCGGAAGTATCCCCAGTTAGCCGTGCCTTCTCAAGTTCACGGTACGCCCCCAGATTTTTCAATGCTGGAAAAGGAGTGACAGGAGACAAGCCCCACACAGGGTAAGGAGTGCTGTAGAAAACTTCATATTCGGATGTTTCACCCCAGTTTTTCTCCAAGTGCAGGTTAATCATTTTAATAATCGCTTCAGGATGCTCGTAACCTTTCCTTACAACAAAAAACCGATTAGTGGTAAACCTTAAAGGCACCTTAGACAATTCTCCCGAGTCTGAAACAATTGGGAAAGATTGCCATTGTGCATTTGTATCATCAATACGACTGGACCCAGCCAAAAATGAAGCCCATTGTTCTCCATAGAGCATGCCAATTTTTCCATCAGTGATTTGTTTCTTAACCTTGTTACCATCTTTTAACCAAAATTCGCTGTCGAGTTGACCATTCCGGTACATATCCTGAAGCGCTTTCAATGCTGTCTTTACCTCCGGTTGAATCCCCCCGTACACAAGTCCTCCGGAACCATCTTCAATCCAAATTTTTGGAAAAGCTCCATAACCTGCCATGAATCCCGTGATTCCCATAACGGGATCCCACAAGTGTTGTGTAATGGCCAGTCCGAACGTATCATTTTCACCATTCTGATCAGGGTCATCTTCTGTAAACGCTTTAGAAATCTTCCAAACATCTTCCATGGTTTTCGGAGTATCTAAGCCAAGTCGCTCCATCCAGTCGGTACGAATCCATAAAAACTCGGCCCCCTCAATGGAAGATCCTACATCAGGTATCCCCATTAACCTACCTTCAAGTGTAGCGCTTTCAAAAGGCCCCATCCCTTCCTGACTCATAATCTCCTTCGTAAATGGAGTGGCATACTCTTCGTAAACGGTGGATAAATCTTGAATCATACCTGCATTGCTCAACTCTATCAACTGCTGTGCGTTTACTCTCACTACATCAGGGAGATTCCCTGATGCAAGGGCAACTCCTAATTTTTGATAATAGAGATCACCCTTTGCTTTCCAATCGTACTTAATTTCAATACCCAATACCTGCTCATAAAGCCTAGTCCACCGATTATCTTCTAACGTTTCTCCCGGTAGCACTTTGAGTAAATCATCCATATCCTTATTTGTTTCCCTAATCAAATGGATTTCTACAGGCGGATTATACTTTTCTAGTCCAGAGTGTTGATAAATAATTTCTTCTTCATACATATTTTCATGTCCATTTGTCATTTCAACCGAATCACACGCTACTAAAATTTGAAAAATTAAAAATATTATAAGTAATAAAAAAAAGACATTATTCGAACTAAACCTCCACAATCCAATAACCCCATTTCATATTTATTGATTTTGAAATAGTGTATAATTATTAATTATCCTACTGGTTAGTGAATTTTTCAACACAAATTTCTAGAAGTTCTTACCATTTCTTTGGTTTTTCGACATAAAAAGAATTTCCGTTTCATTCGAATAAACTCAAAAAGTGCCGGTTTCCCGACACCCTCCAAGTAATTAATGTCCAGATTTGTTTATGAACGTGCGACGTTCAATAATTC
Source organism: Bacillaceae bacterium (assembly GCA_041640535.1). Taxonomy (GTDB): domain Bacteria; phylum Bacillota; class Bacilli; order Bacillales; family Bacillaceae_L; genus Litchfieldia. The sequence goes on along the minus strand of JBEQAC010000042.1, from coordinate 3,872 downwards.
GAAGTAAGATTGCTTAGGTTTATGTTTCTCATCAAATGGGAATGGCCAGTTTTTTCGACCTCTCACTGGGAAGTTATTCAGCCAAGTATAATCATCTGCTGCTCCCCAAAAGGTTACAGAAGTTATGAATTCACTATACTCCTTGAACAGACTGAAAATTTGTCCATATCTTTCAGCTTGTTGGACCATCATCTCTTCTGTTGGTGCCTTCAGATCGGTTCGTCTATCATCATGCTGGAATACTGATATATCCATCTCGGTAATATGTAACTTCATGCCAAGGCTTGCATATCTCTCAATCGCTTGACGAATAAGGTCAAGGGAAGGATTTTCAAGATTCCAGTGTGCCTGCAAACCAACCCCATGAATGGGTACGCCCTTGTCCTTCAATGATTTAACCAAGCTATAGATTTTTTCTCTCTTTTCAGGCATAGACTCGTTATAATCATTATAGAACAACTTCGCATTTGGATCGGCAGCATGCGCATATTCGAACGCTTTAGCAATAAAGTCCTCTCCAGCGATTTCGAGCCATTTTGATGGTCGTAGCAGTTCCTCACTTTTGTCAGATACTGCCTCATTCACAACATCCCAAGCATAAATATTCCCCTTATATCGAGATACTACCGTGTCAATGTGTGCTTTCATTCTTGCCAGCAGCGTCTCGCGGTCAACAAGACTTCCATCCTGATTTTCAAACATCCACTGAGGTGTTTGATTGTGCCATACGAGTGTATGTCCTCTGACTTCCATTCCATTTTCATTCGCAAACGAAATTAAACGATCCGCTTTGTCAAACGTATACTGATTCTCATCAGGATGTAAACTCTCGAATTTCATTTCATTTTCTGCTGTTAAACTATTAAAATGATGTTTAAGATGCTCACCTTGGGTTTCTATTGTTATAGGATTCACTGCTGCACCAATTAAGAAATGTTGCTTGAAAGCTTCATGAAGTTTTGTGTTCTCTTTCATACGTAAATTTTCCACTAAGTTTCTCTCCCTCTTCTTATGTTTTTTCTTAGCACAATAAGATAAATATATTCCTAGAGTCAGTGTAGCGCGTGCATTCAGTAGCAACAACCTGTCAATGACTTGGTTTTAACCACCCTTGATGTTATAGGTATCTCTATTAAAAAGAGCAGCTACGAAAATGCTAACTGCTCAACTCTTAGAAACTATATATTTACAGCATTATTCATGAGATAACTTCGATGGGTCTACAATGGCCCAATACGCTGGCTTCGCATGTAGTTGTTTATCAAACAATAACGGCGCATTTGTACGTTTCACCGGAAACGAGTTCAGCCAAGTATGGTCATCGGCAATTCCCCAGAATACGACACCGCTAATGATATCCTCATGCTCCTTAAATGCTTCGAACAATTCCTGATATCTTTCGGCTTGTTTCTGTAGCACAGCCTCCGGTATGTCATCGCCAAAATCACTCCGATCATTCCAAGCATAAATGCTCATATCCAACTCCGTAACCAGGTTATCCAGGCCAAGCTCACTGAACTTTTGCATTGATTCAATGATTGAAGTCACAGATGGACCATGGATGTCGATATGTGTTTGGTGACCAACCCCGTCAATCGGTACACCCTTTTCCAGCATCTCCTTTACCAGCTCGTAAATACGATCACGCTTCACCGGATTGTCCGTCCCGTAGTCATTGATGTAGAGCTTGATGTCGGGACCACCCGCTTCACGCGCAGCTCGGAAAGCCGTCTCTATGAAATCAGTACCTGTAATCTTGTACCATTCGCTCGCCCGCATCCCATCTGGGTCGCCCGGTTCAATTACCTCGTTTACTACATCCCAAGAAGTTATATCGTCCTTATATCTTCCTACGATTGTACGAACATGCTTATCCAACCGTTCGAGAAGCAGTTTCTTATTCACTTCTCGCTTTGCTGCATCAGTTTCATCAACCATCGGTTTACCTTCAGCATCCATGAAAAACCAAGCGCCAACCTGGCTATGCCAAACTAAGGTGTGAAATCGTACCTCCATGCCGTTCAGTTTGGCAAACTCTACAATCCGGTCTGCATTCTCCCAACTGAAAATACCCTCAGAAGGCTGAATCGCATCTGGCTTCATTACGTTCTCCGCGACCAGCCAATTCACATGTTTCTTAAGCAGATTTGCTTTAAGTCCGGATGTCTGGAAAGGTTCAATCGCTGCACCAATTGGAAAATAATCGGCAAATGTTTCCGCAATTGAAGGTATATCCGTTTCAACGGAAGGTTCATTTATTTTCTCATTTTCATCATCTTCAATTAGAGATTCTTCCTCCAAATTTGTGTTCTCTGTTTCCCTTACATCTGGATCATCAATTTGCTCGACCGAATTCTCATTTTTACTACCGTTCATTTCTTGCACACCAGATTGACATCCACTCAGTAGGAACCCTATTAAAACAATAGCTATAAAAATACGTAAATTAAGAAGGTACTTTCTTTGTGTGTTACTCATAAAATTCATTAATTTAGAACCCACCCTTCTAGAAAAATATTTAGAAAAAAATCCATGAAAAAATAGAAACGCCTTGCGGAAAATCTAAAAATAGATAATTTCCTCAAGGCGTTTAACAATGAAAGCCTTATCCAACAACACCAGAACGTTCAATACTTTCAACGAAATAACGCTGAACAAATAGATAAATAATGATTAGCGGGAGTATAGCCAGTAAAATTCCTGTATCTTGCACCATGCTCATGTAGAAAGGATCCTTATTCGTTGCAACGCCGCCTTCTAGTAGAATCGATAAGTTGTACGGTAATGATGACAACTGCGTCGACATCACATTACTTGATGTCAAATACGTTGTAGTAAAAAAGGAATCATTCCACTGCCACACAAATGAAAAGAGCATAACTGTAACTATTGCAGGTACAGCATTCGGTAGCATGATTCTTATAAATGTCTTTCCTACTCCAGCCCCATCGATATAGGCTGCTTCCTCAATGACTTTCGGAATTCCTCTGAAGAACTGTCTGAAAATAAAAATGTAGAGACCAGCCTTTAGGGAATTTGCCGTAAGAGATGTCAGAATAAACGGCCAGTATGAATTCAACAAATTCACCGATTTTCCGGTCAATAACGGAATTAACCCCATTAAAGTGAAATCTTTTAAATTCATATATATCGGAATAAGAATCGTTGTCGGTGGAACCAAAATTGTCAGTATGACTCCTCCAAAAAGTAAATTGCTACCTTTGAATTTAAGTCGTGCAAATGCGTAACCCGCAAGAGCACAGGAAGCTGTGGTCAATATCGTTGTCATCCCCGAGAGTAAAAAAGTGTTAAGCAACGTATCCCAATAATCCATAATTACTATTGCTTGCTTGAAATTATCCAATGAAAAATTCTCAGGAATCCATACTACAATCGGTGAATAGAGATCTCGTTTATCCTTAACCGCCGTAGAAATCTTTTGAAGAATGGGATAAAGGATGACGAATGATAATCCAGCAATTAGCACAAGTCTTACAAACGACCATGACCATTGCTTTAAGTTTTCAACTGATATTAATCGAGCTATTGTCAACACGGTCACCCCCTCTGATTAAGTTGACTCTTGTGGGATGCTTTCTCCCTAATTTTTAGTACTAAAGTGTAATTCCACAAATCATTTGTAGTACAATTCTTCACACAATTACTTATCTCTTATATTCTTTATTCTTGGTAGAAGACTTTTCTTGAAATAAAATACGTAGAAATCAATAAGATCAACATGATCGATGTGAAATAAAGCCACGCCATGGCCGAACTTAACCCAAAATTGAAGTTATTGAATCCGGTTGTCATAATCAAATCCGTTACATCACTTCTGGAAAATGAATCAACAATTGTATAGACCATGTTGA
>JBEQAC010000041.1:0-18099 GCA_041640535.1 Bacillaceae bacterium | reverse complement strand
AATTCATAATAAGTTATGTTATTGACTTACCAATTCGTCCCTTATATACTTTAGGTAAACGTTACGTAATCGTTTAAATAGGGGATGTTAAAAGGATGGCTAGTATTAAGGATGTGGCTCAAAAAGCCGGGGTTTCAACAGCTACAGTTTCACATGTGATTAATGACACGAGGTTTGTAGCAGAAGAAACAAAAAGGAAAGTTTACGACGCAATGAAAGAGTTAGATTATCGCCCGAATTCTGTTGCAAGGAGTCTAAGGAGCCGGAAGTCTAAGACAATTGGTTTATTAGTTCCCATTTTATTAGATGATACGTCTAACTTCTTTTTTATGTCAATTGCACAAGGAATTCAAAGCTATCTAAAAGACCATGGTTATAATTTAATCTTTAGTAACTCAAATGAAAATTTAAAAGATGAAATCGAGCAAATTAAAGTGTTAAATTCACAATTTATTGATGGCCTAATTATTGCACCTACCAATCATAAGTATGATTATTTACAAGATGGATTAGGGCAAGATTACCCTGTTGTTTATATAGATCGACAACCTAACATACAACAAGGTGATAGTATTCTAGTTAATAACCAACAAGGGGCTTATATGGCTTGTAAGTACTTAATTAAAAAAGGACATAAAAAAATCGGCTATATCTCTGGGGAACTAGGCTATACGACAAGTGATGAGCGCTTAAATGGGTATAAGGAAGCATTAATTGAAACGGGAATTGATATTAATAAACATTTTATTAAAGTGGGAATCTCCAATTTTCAGAATGGGTATGAGTTAACAAAGGAATTAGTAGAAAATGAGGAAATTACCGCAATCTTTATAGCAAATAACGTTTTATCAATGGGAGCTATGGGCTATCTTCAAGAAATGAAGGTTAAAGTGCCAAATCAGATTGCGATTATCGGCTATGATGATTATGATTGGACAAAAATTACAAACCCACCATTAACAGTAATAAAACAGCCTGCTTATGAAATAGGGAAAAAAGCTGCTGAAGTATTATTAAGAAGAATTGAAACGGACAATACAGACTCGTATACAGAGTATAGGTTAGAACCAGAGTTAATCATAAGAAAATCTTGTTAATTTATTTTAATCGGATACTTCTATAGAGGCTATTCAAAGAAAGCAGTAGAGATGATTCTAACAGGTGCTTTAACATAAATATGTGTCAAAATAATAAACATAGTTTTTTTAAAAAATAACCCGTTGAAACGTTTCCATATTCATGTTAAGATAAGTATATGAAATCGCTTAATTTATCGGAGGTAGGTTAAAGTGCCAAGTATAAAAGATGTAGCAAACTTAGCTGGAGTAGGTGTTGGCACTGTCTCAAGAGTTATTAACAATCATTCCTCTGTAACGCCTGAAACACAGGAAAAAGTGAGAGCTGCTATAAAAGAATTGAATTATGTTCCCAATGAGGTTGCAAGAAACTTTAAAATGCAAAAATCAAAAATGGTAGCTCTATTACTTCCAAGTATATGGCATCCTTTTTTCTCAGAGCTAGCCTATTATATAGAAGATGAATTAGATCGAGAAGGATATAAATTGATTCTTTGTAACAGTGGGGGGAAACCCGACAAAGAGCTATATTATTTTGATATGCTTAATCAGAATAAAGTAGCAGGCATTGTCGGCATAACCTATAATAACATTGAAGATGACATTCTAACAGATATCCCTATTATTAGCATTGACAGACATTTAGGAAACACCATCACATGTGTAACCTCGGATAACTATACTGGAGGTCGAATTGCTGCTGGTAAGTTAATCGAAGCAGGAGCCAAGAAAGTTGCCTACCTTGGAATAAACAGTGCTGTTTATAGTGAAGTTGAACTTAGGAAAAAAGGCTTTATAGATGAAGCGGAGGCTCAAGGGGTTGAATATATCATTTATGAAGAATTAGATGAAGTATATACTGATGAGAGATTTTTTGAGGACTTCTTCTCACTATATGAAAACAGAGATGTGACAGGTGTATTTGCCAATACTGATATACTGGCAGCAAAATATATTGATAAAGCAAAACAATACGGGATCCGTACTCCTGAAGATGTAAAAGTGATTGGATATGATGGCATTCAAGACAATAAATTATTCCATCCAATTCTTTCAACGATACGGCAACCCGTAGAAGAGATGGCCAGAATGGCAATAAGACTTCTATTGAAAAAGATTAACGGTGGTAAGATCAAACAAGATATATACCGTATCCCTGTAATGTATAGAGTAGGGGAAACCACATAACCCTACTATTTTTTTTTTACAAGTGTATGGAAACGTTTCATCGAAACATTACGATTTTTTTCTTTACATAGTAGAGTGTTTATTTTTTTAGATTTTGTTGGAAACGTTTCAATGATTAAAATAGTAAAACGTTTCTCTATTACTGATTTAGTAAAAAAATTTAACTATTAATGGAAACGTTTCAATTAGTGTATTAACCAATAAGGTATTTTGATAAACGAGTTATGTATTGATTGGCTAGTTTGAAAAAGTTGTAAAACCGTCAAATAAAAGTTGGTAATTATTTTTATAACATAAATGTAAGCGTTTTAATACCTCACCTAAAATCAATGTCTAATGAGTATTTAACTTGAAAAATACTGGAGGGAACCTCATGGAACTTAAAACAAAAACCAATTTGAAAAAGGAGAGTTTAGTAAGTATAAAAGTCGCACCTAAAAAGAAGACTTGGATCAACATAAAGAAAAATTGGGAATTATATTTATTCATTTTACCCGTGGTACTTCTTTATCTAGTTTTTAAATATTACCCAATGTATGGTGTACAGATCGCCTTTAAAGATTTTAGCCCTAGCCAAGGAATCTTGGGTAGTGAATGGGTTGGATTTAAACATTTTATCGATTTCTTCCAAGCGTATAATTTCTGGCCTATCATTAAAAATACAATCTCACTAAGTGGACTATCCCTTTTATTTAGTTTTCCAATGCCTATTATCGTGGCGTTAATGCTTAATCAAATGCTCATGAAAAAATATAAAAGCTTTATCCAAACGGTTATTTATGCTCCACACTTTATATCGATTGTAGTTCTCGTAGGGATGCTAAATGTATTTTTATCTCCAAATAGCGGTATTGTAAATCATATTATTACATTTTTTGGCGGTGACCCTATCCTGTTTTTGGGTGAAGAGGGATGGTTTAGACCCCTTTATATTATCTCTGGGATATGGCAAGAAACAGGATTTGCCACAATTATTTATCTAGCAGCACTTTCTGGTGTAAGTCCAGAGCTTCATGAAGCCGCTATTATGGATGGTGCTAATAAATGGAAGCGCATTTTTCATGTCGATATACCCGGTATTCTCCCGACTATTATTATTATGCTAGTACTAGCTCTTGGGAACATTATGAGTATTGGCTTTGAAAAGGCATTTCTTATGCAAAATGATCTAAACTATGCAACCTCCAATATACTGCCTACTTATGTATATGAACTAGGGATACAAAAGGCACAGTATAGCTTCTCAGCAGCAGTGGGGCTATTTAATTCAATTGTTAACCTCATTTTATTGGTAACCGTTAACCGTATAGCCAAAAAATTAACCGAAACAAGTTTATGGTAAGGGGGGAGTTAAAATGAATGTATTAAAACGAAAGACAAGAGGAGATATCATTTTTGATATTGCCAACTATGGAATCATGACCACTGCAATGCTGTTAGTGCTTTATCCTTTATTCTTTGTTCTTATCGCTTCAATAAGTGACCCTGATCTAATCTATTCGGGCGAGGTTTGGCTCTATCCAAAAGGGATTACGTTCGATGGATATAAGCGAATCTTTGAAGACGCGTTAATCTGGATAGGTTATCGAAATTCAATTTTGTATGCAACTGTTGGTACAGCTATTAGTGTGACTTTAACCTTAATTGCGGCTTATCCGTTGTCACGAAAGGATTTTGTAGGACGTAACATTTTCATGTGGTTCTTTATGTTAACCATGTTCTTTAATGGTGGGTTAATCCCAACATATTTGTTAGTTAAGGACCTTGGTATGATTAACTCAATTTGGGCACTTGTTCTTCCTAATGCAGCAGCGGTATTTAATATCATCATTGTACGCACATTTTTTCAGTCATCAATACCTGAAGAGATGCGTGAAGCAGCATTTGTTGATGGCTGTTCCAACACAAAATTTTTCTTAAGGGTGGTTCTCCCACTTTCTAAGCCAATTATTGCAGTTATGGTTCTTTTCCATGTTGTAGGATTTTGGAATGGTTTCTTTGACGCTTTAATCTATTTAAATGAAGAAAGTAAATATCCACTACAACTAATCTTAAGAAATATACTCATACAAAATGAAGTTGGTCCAGGGATGATGGTGGATGTTGAATCTTATGCTGCAAAAATGAGGGTTACTGAGCTAATCAAATATGGCGTTATTATGGTAGCCAGTATTCCACTACTTATTTTATACCCTTTCCTTCAAAAGTATTTCGTTAAAGGAGTCATGATTGGATCAATAAAGGGGTAATATTTTGTCATTATTTTAATTAACTGGGTAACTGCCCGGATAATTATAGAAAAAAATCAATCTATAACTATATTAAGGAGGTAAATTATGAAAAAAGGTATTTTATTAACATTGTTTGCTTTAATCTTCACTTTATTTTTAGCCGGATGTTCAAGTGAAAGTAAATCAACAACTAGTAGTAAAGATGAGGTGAAAGTAGACCTCTCAAACGTTAATAAAGAAGGACTGCCAATTGTTGATGAGAAGGTAACGTTAGAGATTGTAGCCCAAAAGTCTTCACTTGCACCTGAATTTGGTGAAATGGAAATCTTTAAAAGATTAGAAGAATCTACGAATGTCCATATTAAGTGGAAAAATATCCCGGACTCTGATTATGCAGAAAAGAAGAACTTGCTTTTAGCGAGTGGAGATTTACCCGATGCCTTCTATAATGCAGGTTTTACAGATTTTGAATTGATTTCAAATGGTGAAGATGGAACAATTATTCCTTTAGAAAATTTAATAGAAGAGTATGCTCCCAATTTAAGCAAACTATTGGAAGAAAGACCTGACATAAAAGCATCCATTACAGCCCCAGACGGACATATTTATGGTTTACCTACATGGGAAGAAAACGAACTAGGTACCAATCCATTCTTCCATGTCATCAATACTGCTTGGCTTGATAAATTAGGATTGAAATTCCCAGAAACACTTGATGAATATACAGAAGCTTTAGTAGCTTTTAAAACACAGGACCCGAATGGGAATGGGAAAGCAGATGAATTTCCATTATCCTTTATGCACATGGGATGGTGTATGGATATCGGTGGATTGTTCGGTGCATTTGGTATGCCTGATAACTTAGAGCATCGAATTGTTAGAAATGGAAAAGTTATTTTCACTGCTGTCCAACCAGAATATAGAGAAGCCTTAACCTATTTTAATGAAAAATGGTATAAACAAGGACTTATTGATCCAGAATCATTTACACAAGATGCTCCTCAATACCTTGCAAAAGGGAAATCAACGGATCCAACACTTGGGTCATTTGTATGGTGGGAGATTGAGGAAGTGGTAGGAGCAGACCGTGCTGCTGACTATGCGCTTGTACCACCACTAACAGGTCCAAATGGCCATAAGACAATTGGTAGAGGGAATGGTGGTGGACCAGGAAGAGGAACATTCGTGATTACAAGTGCGAACAAAAATCCAGAAGTTACAATGCGCTGGATTGACCAACAATACGAGCCTTATATGGCTGCACAAATTCACTGGGGGCCAATCGGAATCATTTATGAAAAAGATGAAAATGGTAAACTAGTAAACTTACCGATTCCAGAAGGAACAACGATGGGTGAATATCGCCAACAAGTAGCTCCAAATGGTGCGGGTGTAATCACAAAGGAAATGTATGAAACAATTGTTGATATGGAGCCACGTGCTAAGCAAAGAAGAAATGACCTAGAAGAATATTATGATCCATATATGGAAGAGGAAAATTATCCAAATATTTTCTTCTTACCTGAAGAGTTAGAAAGAATTAATAAAATTGAACCAGAATTAATTCAGTTTGTGAATACACAAAGAGCTAAGTTTATCACTAACGGAGTATCGGATAAATCATGGGATAAATATGTAAAACAAGTAGAGGATATGGGACTTAATGAATTGATGGAAATTTATCAAACAGGTTTAGACCGTTACAACTCGCAAAAATAAAGGTTAATCGCTTAAAAATCTTAAGCGAATACACAAAAAGGGGTTTGATTCTTATTATTTTACAATGTAATCTTCGGTGACAAACTTAAGGTGTTAGAAAGGAAACGATAATGATTAAGGAAGCGTTTAAGGAAGTATTTAGACCACAATTTCATTTTACACCTGCTGCTAATTGGATGAACGATCCGAATGGTATGGTCTATTACCAAGGTGAATATCATTTATGTTATCAATATCATCCGAATGGTACGACATGGGGACCGATGCACTGGGGACATGCGGTGAGTAAGGATTTAGTCCATTGGGAACATCTCCCTGTCGCACTTGAGCCGGATGAAAATGGATTTGTATTTTCAGGAAGTGTAGTCGTGGATTACCATGATACAAGTGGATTTTTTTCAGGGGGATCAGGGTTAGTAGCGATTTTTACACATGCCGATACATATCCAAATTCAGAAACACCAAGACAACGGCAAAGTATCGCTTATAGTTTGGATAAGGGGAGAACCTGGGAAAAGTATGAGGGTAACCCGGTTTTGTCAGATGAGGAAATCATTGATTTTCGTGACCCGAAAGTGATCTGGCATGAAGGGACGAAAAAGTGGACACTGGTATTAGCTGCTGGTGACCATATTCGAATCTATCTTTCTAGTAATTTAAAAGAATGGTCATTTGCTAGTCAATTTGGCAAAGATGAAGGCTCGCATGATGGGGTATGGGAATGTCCAGATTTATTTGAACTTCCTGTTGATGGAGATGAAGAATATAAGAAATGGGTACTTATCGTAAGTTTAGGCGATAATCCAAACATACCTGAAGGATCAAGAACGCAGTATTTTATCGGAGACTTCGATGGCGAAACTTACTCTAATGATCATTCAAAAGATACGATCTTATGGCTTGATCATGGCAGAGATAATTATGCAGGTGTAACCTGGTCTGATATGACTGATGGAAGAAGGGTTTTCATTGGTTGGATGAGCAATTGGAAATATGCGAATGTAACGCCAACTTCTACATGGAGAAGTGCCATGACCATTCCGCGTACGTTATCATTAAGTACATTTGCCGATGATGTGAGGTTGACACAACAACCTGTAGAAGAAATACGCTCTCTTCGACAAGAAAAATATAAGTGTCAGGATCGTCAAATTGAACCAGGACAAAATTTATTAAGCGACGTTGAAGGAGATCTATTCGAAATTGTTGCAGAATTTGAGGTTGGAAACGCTTCTGAGTTTGGTTTTAAGCTAAGAAAATCTGCGGAAGAAGAAACTGTTGTAGGCTACAATGCGTTAGACAGTACGCTGTATATAGACCGTGAAAGGTCTGGAATTGTTGATTTTAATCCGGCATTTGGTTGTATGCATGATACACAGTTAAGACCAGATAACAGAAGGATTCAAATGCAAATATTCTTAGATTGGTCTTCGATCGAAGTTTTTGCAAATAAAGGAAAGCTAGTCATGACTGATTTGATTTTTCCAGATTCAAAAAGTCAGGGTTTGGAGTTGTTTAGTGTAGGAGGTTCTACTCGACTTATTAGATTAGAAGTATACACTCTCGAATCAATTTATAAAAGTAGGCAGTCATCGAAAGAACTTCATATTTAATAATAAAAAACGGTTAAGGTATAGCATTCTATTTCTTAACCGTTTTTTTAAAAGGCAATTTTCTGAACAGATGCTGCTTTCTTTAAAAAATAAGGAGTAAAGTAAATGGAGAAGCGCGACGTTTGAAAATCTTAAGATTATGTCATTATAAGGATTCTAACGCAAGGCATATTTTAAAGGAGGTATAGAGTTGGATAAAAATAGATTAACAGATTTAGTGGCATATTGGACTTTTGACGAGGGAAGTGGCAAGATTGCCAGGGACGATGTGTGTGGTGTTAGTGATCCTATTGAATATGTGTTTAATAAAGCGAGTTTCACTAAATCTTCCGACCCACAATGGAGAACAGGGGTAAAAGGGAGTGCTCTATTATTTGATGGCTATTCTACATGGATTACACGGAAGGCTGATGAGTTTATACAGCCAACAGGTGCCTTCACGATTTCAGCTTGGGTTGCCCCGCGCTCGTATGAATGGGGAGATGAAAATCGGTTATCAGCCATAGTCAATCAGCATAACCGAGAAGAAAAAGAGGGCTTTATACTTGGGATGTATCGTCATGGTACTTGGTCTTTACAGCTTGGATTAGGTGGAAAATGGGAAGAAATATGGTCAGAAGATGCAGTTCTCGAGAAAGAGACATGGTCTTTTATTGCAGCGACATTTGATAAAGAACAAGGAGTCATGAAGCTTTATTTAAATGGGAAAGAAATAGCTTCGAAAGTGACAGAAAAGCACATAGGAATCACACCTGCCAACGCTGATTTACTCATCGGAAAAAATAACCAAAGTTCTGTACTTGCAGGTAAGTTTTTGTTAAATATGTTTAACGGTTTAATGGATGACGTCAAGATCTACAACCGTTCACTTTCTGGAAAAGAAATTGCAAGTATGTTTGATACTGATTTGGAACCTCATGAGGGGAAAGTGCCGGAAATTTCTTATGATGAGATAAAGTTAAGTCGAAGTGTATTGATTGATGATCGTCATCGTCCACAATATCATGCAAGTCCACCTGCTCATTGGATGAATGAACCACATGCACCAATTTATTATAATAATCAATATCATTTATTTTACCAACACAATCCACAAGGACCATATTGGCATCAAATTCATTGGGGGCATTGGGTGAGTGATGATATGGTTCATTGGAGAGATTTACCGGTTGCTTTAGCCCCAGAAAGAAATGAAGTGGATCCTGATGGAGTATGGTCGGGAAGTGCTTGTTATGACCAAGACGGGATACCAGCTTTATTTTTCACAGCAGGGGATAACAGCAAGGTGCCTGATCAGTCCGTCGCATTAGCGAAGAGTACATTTTTGAAAGATGGTAATAATGATTTAGTTAATTGGGAAAAACATCCGAAGCCTCTAATTGTTCAGGAGAAAGGTGATGGGTTGTTGTTCGGCGATTTCCGTGATCCTTTTGTTTGGAAAGAAGATGACATCTATTACGCATTAGTTGGATCTGGATTGGAGGATAAAGGTGGCACAGCGGTTGCTTACACGTCTACAAATATGCTTGATTGGGAATACAAAGGTCCTTTTTATCAAACTGACATGGAAAAATATCCGTATTTGGGACCAATATGGGAGCTGCCTGTAGTATTGCCACTTGGTACCAATAAAGAAGGAATAGAAAAGCATATATTCCTCATTAGCCCAGTAGGACATGGGGCAGACGTAGAGGTATTTTATTGGATTGGTGAATTGAACCGTGAGAGTGTAAAGTTCATTCCCGACTTTGAAGAGCCGCAATTGATTGATGTAGGCGATTTCCATTTTACAGGACCGAGCGGCATGAATGATCCTAAGACAGGAAGAAATATCATTTTCACGATTGCACAAGGTGAACGTACACCGGAACTTGATTACATTTCAGGATGGGCACATAATGCAGGTCTTCCATTAAGTATCTACCTGCGTGAAGATGGTAGATTAGGAATTGAACCGATTGAAGAACTTCAGTCTCTCCGTTTGAAAAAGTTAGCCTCTATTGAGAATAAATTGATGGAAGAAGCAAATGAGAGTTTAAAAGATATTAAAGGTGATATGTTAGAAATTCTCGTAGAATTTGAGGCAATTAGTGCGGAGCAGGTAGGAATAAAAGTAAGGCGTTCTCAAGAAGGGGAAGAAGAAACATTAATTTACTATGACTACGCAAACTCAAAATTTAAAGTGGACCGTACGAAAACAACATTATCCCCACTTGAACGTTCAAAAGGAATTCAAGGTGGTACATTAGAATTGGATGATGAAAATGTAATACTTCATATTTACTTAGATCGGTCCATGATTGAAGCATATGCTAATGGGTTGAAAAGCTTGACGACAAGAGCATATCCAAGTCGAGAAGATGCCTTAGGCTTACAAATTTGGGGAAATGGCACTTTAAATGTAAAGTCTATGGAAGTATGGGAAATGGACTCAATCTACCAATCAAAAGTTAAACTAAAGGAAGAGAACTAGTATGGAGTGAATTGGATACACCTATTGAGATCTCGTGAGAAAGCTATATCATTTATCTGAGCTATTGGTTCCACCGGTTGAAGGGGAAAAGTCTGGTACTTTTTCGAGTTATGGACGTCGTTCAATCTATAAGTTTTGAAGTGCGAACCTTCAACTATAGGAAGAGGAACTTCTGCTAAAAGCGTCATGTCCTGTGACAACGCAGAAAGACTAACATCCTGTTTAATCTAGTGATGGTGGTGATGAGGTCACACCAGTTCCCATATCGAACACGGAAGTTAAGCTCGTGTGCCGATGGTAGTTGAGTTAGGACCACTACGAGAGTAGGGCGTGGCTAGGGAACTAAAGGATCAGTTCTGAAATGGACTGGTCTTTTTTCATTTAACCGAAGTTAAATGAATCAGTGGTATTTTACATAAGTGGAATAGATAACAAGAATAGGTATTGTTGGGTTTCAGGGAACGAGGAGTTCAAGGAAACAAACGAACGAAAAGAGATGTGTATGATATAAAGTAGCATTGTAGATTGCTCATCAAAGACATTTCGCATTCTGTTAATGCTGGTTTTGTCTTTGAGAGTTCATATTACAAATTAGAAGTAGTTTTACAGCGCGGGATAGACGGTTTCTAAATGAGATACTTCTGGGTAGTTCTTTTTCATAATATTCCTTTACCATCAAAAGTCGGATAATCTAAAAAGGAAAGTCTTAATATGAATAGAAGTTATATACCTTATGAATTAAAATAAAAGGTAATTGATTTTAATAAAAAATGTAACCGTATTCATTAACGGAAATAGAATGATAGTTTATATGGAGGGTGAGGACAAAGAATAATAATTGGTGCCCACCTCCTTTAGGTGTGGAAGTACCGAAGTTTTCGAATATCCATAATAAAAATTGTAGTTAGATAACGTTCATAAGGAGGAGTTAACATGTTATCAAAAATACAAGATGTCCTAACGGGACGAGAAGATAATTATATTTTACCTTTCTTTTGGCAGCATGGTGAAGAAGAAGAGGTATTAAGAGAAGAAATGGCTCGAATTTACGAATCAGGAATTCGAGCAGTATGCGTTGAGGCGCGTCCCCACCCAGATTACCTTGGTCCTAAATGGTGGAAGGATATGGATATCATTATGGAGGAAGCCAAAGCTAGAGACATGCGGGTATGGGTGCTCGATGATGATCATTTTCCTACAGGCCATGCAGCTGGTCGTATAAAGGATGCACCTAAAGAATTGCGTCGCCTTTTTTTGTCAGAAGATCATATTGATGCACTGGGGCCAAGGGCTAACTCATCTTTTATGGTCGCTCCAATGCCAAGCATACCGGGATTCTACGAAGGTGGTGGCACGTTAATCGCTGTTATTGCAATAAAACGAGATTCTGGAACGGGTGCCTTAACAGAGAAATCGGTTGATTTAACAGATAAAGTTGAGAACGGAAAATTATATTGGGACGTTCCTGAAGGATTTTGGAGGATTTTCACTATTACGGAAAACGATAATGGTGGGGATCCCATGAAAAAAGATTACCTAAACCCTCTAGTTGCAAAATCTGTTAAGGTATTAATTGATACCATTTATGAGGCTTTTTATGAAAGATACCATGATGATTTTGGCATAACGTTGGCAGGTTTTTTCTCCGATGAGCCTGGGTTCTATAACGATAAAGATACCTTTGATTTTGATTCAAAGCTAGGTAAAAAAGGAGTCTCTCTTCCATGGAGCCCTGAAATGCATAGATTGCTAGAAAATGAGTTTGGTTCCGAATATAAAAAGTTCTTACCATTGCTTTGGCATGAAGGAAGTGTGCAGACATCAGGAATACGTTACTCCTATATGAATCTAGTTAGTCAATTATATGCAGAGAATTTTACTTCCCAGATTGGAAATTGGTGCCGAGAGCATGGAGTGGAGTACATTGGCCATGTTCTTGAAGACAATAATGTTCATTCAAGGCTCGGAAGCGGAGCAGGGCACTTTTTCAGAGCATTAGGCGGACAAGATATGTCTGGACTTGATGTGGTACTTTGGCAGTTAAATCCAGGTTTTGATGAGGTTTCTTCCAGATGGGTCGCTGGTGAAGCAG
Organism: Bacillaceae bacterium; assembly: GCA_041640535.1. Lineage (GTDB taxonomy): Bacteria > Bacillota > Bacilli > Bacillales > Bacillaceae_L > Litchfieldia. The sequence continues at coordinate 5,707 of JBEQAC010000041.1, read as the reverse complement.
ATAATGAATTTTTTAATTATGGCATGGCAAAAATGGCATCGTCCCTTGCACATATAGATCCGAAGAAGAAGGGAAGGACAATGGCTGAAGTATTCGGTGCGTATGGCTGGGCAGAAGGGTTGAAACTAATGAAATGGCTAACCGACCATATGTTGGTCCGTGGTGTTAATCACTTTGTACCACACGCATTTTCACCGAAAGAATACCCGGACCCTGATTGTCCACCGCATATGTATGCAAGAGGAAAGAACCCACAGTTCCGATATTATAAGTATTTAAATCACTATACAAATCGAATGAGTCATTTGTTGTCAGGAGGAAAGCATATTGCATCAGCAGCTGTTCTCTATCACGCGGAGGCAGAATGGTCAGGTGAATATATGTATTTTCACAAACCAGTGAAGGAATTAATGAGGAATCAAATTGATTGTGATGTGTTGCCATGTGACACAATTATCGATGGTATCATTGTACAAAATGGCAAGTTGATTTCACTAGATGAGTCGTATGATTGCTTGATTATTCCATATAGCGAGGCACTTCCAGAGAAAGTATTAAGAAGACTTGTTGATTTGGCTGAACAACATGTTTCCATTTATTTTATTGATGACTTCCCATGCCGTTCAAGTGAAGGACTTTTCGTTGGGGAAATCATTGAACGCCTTAAAGAGAATGAAAAAGTTGAGGTAGTATCGTTATCCAATCTCCCTCAAAAGATGAGAAATGAAGGCTATTTCGATATTCAAGTAAAAGGCACTCATCCTTATTTGCGGTACTATCATGTTCAGCATTCTGGTTTGGATGTATATATGTTCTTCAACGAACATCCGATTCATGGGGTGAAAACAGAGGTAGAGTTACCGGTTTCTGGATCGGTCTTGTTATATGATGCATATGAGAACAAAGTCATAAATCCAGGAGAACAGCCTCTATCTCTTGACTTGGCTCCATTTGAGTCGATTGTCGTTTTATCCGGTTCTTCTCTAGAGGGAGTGGAGGTTTCTCCACATCATAAATATGAGGAGATTGCTGAGTTTATCAAAGGGCCTTGGTCGGTTTCACTGGCTACGTCTGAGCAGTATCCATCTTTTACAGCTTGGAAAGAGCTTGATACATTATCAGATTTAAGCCGCGAGGATTCGCTACCTGAATTTTCAGGAACAATTCTTTACAAAACAGAAATAAATGTGGGAGAAGATGAGCGAAAAGAAGTGGTGATCGATCTCGGAGAGGTTTATGAAACAGCAGAAGTATTCGTAAACGGTGAGTCTGCGGGTGTTCGTATTGCCGCTCCATATCGGTTTGATATAAGTGGTCTACTTAAAAAAGGAAATAATGCCCTCTCCATTGAAATAACCAATACATTAGTAAAAGAAAATCCTGATTTCTTCTCGCGTGTGGCTCAACAAGAACCAACAGGCCTACTAGGACCAGTCAGTCTGTTATTAAGTTAAAGGAAAGAGGAAACTAAGAGGTTAGTTCATTAAATGAGCTAATCTCTTTTTGTATTGTTACATTAAGTTCAACTGAATCATTGGTACTTTTAAATAGAGAAGAATAAGACTTTAAAGTCAAAGGCAAGTATTGTATTTCAAGCTCAAATAATACATACTGGGAAAATTATCTATTGTTCTGATCAAAAACTGAAGGCAGAATATGAGCTGAAAATATTAAAAATGTATGCCAGATTAAATGAAGAAAGAGCTCCCATTTTAAAACAAATCGAAGAAAGTGGGTCTATCTATGAAAAATGACGTTATTTTAAATAAAATTAATATGATTGAGCGGTGCATTAGACGTATAAATGAAGAATATGATAATAACCCTGAACATTTAAAGAACTTTACAAAACAAGACTCTATTATTTTAAATCTGCAACGCGCATGTGAAGCAAGTATAGATCTGGCAATGCATATTGTTGCCGAAAAAAAGTTAGGTCTCCTACAAAATAGCAGAGATGCTTTTACATTTTTAGAGCAAGAGAATATCATTTCTTCGATCTTATCAGGAAAAATGAAAGCGATGGTTGGGTTTAGAAACATTGCTGTTCATGATTATCAAGAGATTAATTTAGAGATACTCGAGAAAATTGTAGAAAATCATGTAAAATATTTTCTAGAATTTACGAAAGCGATACTTATCTATTAGTTTAAGCTTTTTTGTAGTAATAGATCTAAGCTAGTTTAATTAAAATAATGATAAATTAAACTACTACCCTGGCACAATATATGTTTTAATGGTATTTTCGAGGATGTCCTAAAAGCTTAGCTTTTGGGACATTTTATATATATCTTCTATTTGATATCAGGAATGTGCTCTATGATAAAAGATAACCTTTCAGGTGGCACCGACCATAAAGCTTGTCTTTTTTTACATTAACTGGGCCTATCCCGCCTATATCGACCAGGAGATATCCCTACAGTATTTGTGAACTGCTTAGTAAAGGAATAGGTGTCACTATAACCGGTAAGTTGAGCAGTTTCTTTAATGGATATGCCGGATAAAAGCATTAGTTTAGCATGTTTCATTTTTTGTTCAATTCGATATTGTGCAGGAGCGATGCCTGTATACTTGCGGAATTGTTTCCGGAAATTTTCGTAACTCATCTTTAGAGTTGCTGCCACCTCATCTAAAGATATTGTAGCATTGATATCAGATGAAAGTAGAAGACAGGCTTCTTCCATTAATTTTTCTAGGGTATCTATGGATGAAGTTTGTGTTATTGGATTAATAATAGATAAAACTAATTCCTGTGCTTTCAGTGATAAGTAGGGCAGTTCAGAATCATCGGCATCTTTTAATAGTTTTAATAAACGATCAAATTTCTGTATAGAGTTGTCATCATATTTAACTTTCATGACGGGAGTGTCAAAAGGGAGTTGGTTCAGGCTTTGTAGATAATCGTAGGTGGAGCGGCCAAAACTGATAAAGAATTCTAGCCAATTCCCATCAGGAAGTACTTCTGTTGAGTGGACCACACCGGGAATGCGTTGAACGAAATCACCAGCATGAATGGGAATTTTCCTATTATCTGGCATATGATAGAAACCACTTCCTGATAACAGTATGAAACAGCTATAATAATCAATTTGAAAATTATACTGGGACTGTTCTTGGGTAGCTTTTGTCATATAACCACAAGCTAAAATCCCATTAGTAAAATCTGTTCCAATACACCTGTAGATAACGTCTTTATTCATTTCTAGTTTCATCATAATCCCTTCTCAGTCTGGTCTGTTAGTTTTAATAAAAGGCTGTTTTCTAAAAGATTGTTGTTTTTAAAACGAATAAGATGGGGCTCACTTGATTGGAACGGAAGGTGTGTGACTCCTGCGGGATCTGCAGGAAGGATGAGACCCCGCAGGCACGAGGAGGCTCATCACCTGCCCCGCGGAAAGCACACACCTGGAGTGAAAATCAACATACCTTCGTTATAAGCAACAAAAAGAGTCTAATAAAAATACCAAAATGGATAAAAAAATGACCAAGTTTACCATTTAATATCACTAAAGCCAATTATATAATTATATAGAAGCGCTAACAAGGTGGTACATAATAGAACGGAATTTGTACCAAATATGATAAAAGGGAGCTTATCATGAATAGAGAATGGGAAAATCAATATGTAACGCAAAGAAATCGATATCCGATGCATTCTCCTTATGGAGCATATGAAACTGTGGATCAGGCATTAAGCTGTAATCGTTCAGCTTCAAAATTTGTGAAAAGCCTGAATGGAATGTGGAAATTCAAGTTGACAGAAAGCCCTTTAGACGTTCCGGAAGGATTCGAAACTGTCAATTATGATGATTCTGATTGGAGTGATATTCCAGTACCTTCCAACTGGGAACTACATGGGTATGGAAAACCGGTTTATACCAACATACTATATCCTTTTAAAAGAGAAGGGACTGACTCTAATTTTGAGATTGAGATAGCTGATGGACAGATAGAGCTGAATGCTCCTTACGTACCAGAAAAAAATTTAACAGGATACTATCGCACTACATTTGAAGTACCAGATTATTTCGAAGGAAAAGATGTTTTTATAGAATTCGGCGGAGTTGAATCTTGTTTTTCCCTCTGGATAAATGGAACTGAAATAGGATATTCCCAGGATAGTAAGCTAGATGCTAGTTTTAATATCACAAGCGTACTCCAAAAGGGTAAAAATGAACTAGCCGTTAAAGTCCTGCAGTTTTCCGATGGAACGTACCTAGAAGATCAAGATTATTGGCATTTATCCGGGATTTTTCGTGATGTAAGAATTTATGCTAAGGGGAAACAACGTGTTTTCGATTATAAGGTAGAAACCATATTTAATGAAAATAATTATGATAAAGCTGAGTTAAAGATTATGCTTCAGCCAAATATCGTGAAGGGGTATGGGGAGACTTACGTTAAATTGAGTCTCTATGATGCAGAAAATAACCTAGTCACTACTTTTGAGAGCACGCCGTATGCTCAATGTGGTTTTTATCTAGATCCAAAGTATATAGCCTTTGCGTCAACTATTGTAGAGAAACCACATTTATGGTCTGCAGAATCTCCATACTTATATACTTTAGTGCTGGAAACCGTAGATAAGACAGGCAATATTACGGATATTGAAAGTACAAAAGTAGGGTTCCGAAAAATCGAAATCCGTAAAGATGGAGTGCTATATATTAACGGAAGTAGATTGATTGTACGTGGCGTAAACTTACATGCATTTTGTCCAGAGACTGGTAGAGTTGTCTCAAAGGAATACATGAGGCAGCAGATTCTCACCATGAAGCAGTTAAACTTTAACGCAGTTCGAACAAGCCATTATCCACATGCAAGTGACTGGTATGATTTATGTGACGAGCTTGGCGTATATCTGGTGGATGAAGCTAACCTCGAAACTCATGGATATGGTGGACAGTTAAGCATATCCCCTGAATGGACGGCAGCATACATAGAACGTGCTTCTAGAATGGTTATTAGAGATAAAAATCATCCATCAGTGATTCTATGGTCACTAGGAAATGAATCAGGTTATGGAGCTAATCATGCAGCCATGTATGGTTGGATAAAAGAATATGATAAAACCAGGTATGTACAGTATGAATCCATGAATCCGGGAAGTAATATCACTGACATTCTTGCACCAATGTATCCTACCCAAGACTGGATAGAAGAAAAAATGGCTGATTCAAGTGATTTACGACCATTCATTATGTGTGAATATGCCTATGCAAAAAGCAATAGCAATGGGAACTTTAAGTTATTCTGGGATTTAGTCGACAAGTATCCTCGTTTTCAGGGAGGATTTATCTGGGATTTTCAAGATAAGGCTTTGGTACAAAAGAGTGAAGACGGTACTCAAAAGTACGTTTATGGTGGAGCCTTTGATGAAGAGGTAGTGGATCCAGTTTTAGATATGTGTTTGAATGGAGTCGTGTTCCCTGATTTAAATTGGAAACCAGCTGCTTATGAAGTGAAAAATGGTCAATCACCGGTGAAGATTGAGTATGAAGTACATCCGTATTTCGGTGATGGTGGTTATAAAATAAAGAACCACTATCAATTTATGGATCTTAGTCATCTCAGATTTATTTGGGAACTTCAGTGTGACGGTGAAATTGTAGACAGTGGAGAGATGAAACAATATTTCACTCCCCCAGGACAATCAGAGGATTTAGAATATCAGTTGAATTCGGATAAAATCACTGGAGAAGCGTTT
>JBEQAC010000040.1:0-18857 GCA_041640535.1 Bacillaceae bacterium | reverse complement strand
AAGTCTACTAATCTTAACGCTTATATAGAATTATTTCACGGTTTAATAGAATGAGAATGTTACCAAAAACATGAATTTTTGACCTCTGACAAGCTTATCGAAGAATGATAATTATATATGTTATTACACTAAAAAACGGGATCATGGAAGCTTAACTAATTGGTCTCCTATGCAATGCTTTATCACTTGGATCCCCCATCCGCTTCCGTGTCCCACTATCTTACAACATCCCTATAATCCTGTGGAGTCATCCCCGTCATCCTTTTGAAGAAACGGGTGAACGAGTGGGGAGCGTCATATCCGATCTTCAAGCCTACCTCCGATATTTTCAAATGATTACTTTTTAACAGTTCCTTAGCTCGCTTGACCCTGCGTTCCTCAATATATACAGATAGATTCACTCCGATTTCTTGCTTGAAAAGTCGTGACAAGTAAGAGGGATTGAAATGGATCATCTTAGCCAATCGAACGAGCGACAAGTCTTGATCCAAATGCTCTTCAATATGTACGCATATCTGGTTCATCGCATGGGCAGCTCTGTTCTCTTCCTCTTTATGACGAGAATCAAACAAACATTCGGCCGTTTGCCTCAAAAAATGAAAAGCCTCCGACCAGGAGGAATGATCATTAAAATTCATTAGCCCTTTTGAATTGACATGGTCATTCGGTTGCATTCGGTTCAGATGGGACAGGAGCACCAACGCAATTGAATAGTAGTGTTCCATAACGTGGCTTGGAGTGGATGGTTCTCCCTGCACAAAGGATTTCGTGGTCTCGTCATATACCTCCAAAAATTCCTTGCGCCTACCGCCTTCCAAATGAATCGCCAAGATTTCCACATTTTCTTTGGAGGAATGTACAAAGAACGATCCCGCCAAATCAGTCGTTTCTTCAATTTGTGCCACCTGAACCAGGTTAGTCCCGTCTCCGACCCTGACACTTTGGAGCTGCCGAAGCTGCTCATACACACTTGGCAAGGAGCTCCATCCATATGCATGACAGGAAATGGTAAACGCAATCGAGACACCCATGGAATCCATACAGGCTTGTCCCATCAACTCGAAGGTGCCTTCCATTTGCTGTGTCATTAAATCGAAGGAGTAACCAGATAAATGGGTCGTATCAATTTTGGGCTGGATCAACCACACCAGATCATTATACCGGTCCAATACACCAATGTGTTCAACTTTGTTCATCAGGAATGATTGAGCCAAAAAATTAACAGCAAGCCCTATTTCTTGTCGAGTCACATAGGAATCATGCAATTCTGGGATCTTAAAGACGCCGAGTACAATCAGAAAAGGACAGTCGGGGTCAAGCGGAATATTCAATTTCTCAAAGTCGGCTTTTAGCTTGTCACCATCTCGGGTACCCTTGATGAGATGTCGGATATACTCTCCCTGCTGCAGAGCTTCCAGAGTATTCAAATGCTCTCGTGATTGATTCACCAAATCTTTGATGTGTAATTCACTGTCCAGTTCTTCAACGGCATTGCGGACCGTTTCGATTACCTTTGGATATCCCTCGTTTTTCAAAATATAACGGATTCCGGCTCCCGATTCGATTGCCTTATAGACATAATCAAAAACATCGTATCCTGTCAGAAAAATGATTTTGCAGTGTGGCCACTCCCTAAGAATATACTCCATGAGCTCCATGCCGTCCATATCCGGCATGCGAATATCGGTCAAAACGATATCCACCCTCTGCTGCTTCATCGTTTCAATCGCCTCAATGCCAGAATATGCCTTGCACAAATCAAGATCCATATCTAAATTTTGAAATACCTCACTTAACCCGTCGGTGATGACGGCTTCATCATCTACAATCAGCATTCGGTACATCGTGCTCCCCCCTTCGATTTGGAAAGTATAAGACGGCCTTCAAGCCACCATGCTTGCTTCTCGAAACGTTCAGGCCTCCTTCACCACCATACGTAATTGTCATCCGCCGGTGGATATTAATCATCCCCGTCGTTTCCTGGTATTCATCCCTGTCCGCGAGATTCCTCTGCAAACGCTGCAGGGCCCCATCCGTCAAATTACGCCCATTGTCCTCGACGATGACACGAACTTGCGACATATCTTGTTCAAATGAAATGGCAATCAAACCATCAGAAGGCATTCGCTCCAGACTATGTTCATATGCGTTCTCGATGATTGGTTGAACAATGAGCCTTGGAACACGGATCCTCCCCAGTTCCCCGGGCATTTCCTCGAACTGTATCTGGATACGGCGCGAAAATCGAATGGATTGGATTTCCGTGTATACTTTGGCATGATGAATTTCGTTCTTCAGGTCTACCTCATCCGAAGCATTGCGGGTAACGAATCGAAAATATTCGCCCAATTGCACGGTAAACTGTTCAATTCGTTCCAAATCGCCTGTTCGCGACATGGTGTTTAGAATGAAAAAACTGTTATATAGAAAATGGGGGTTGATTTGTGATTGCAGCTGCTTCAACTCGGATCTTTGCATCATGATTTTCTGCTTGTAGACCTGATTAATCAAAGAACGCAAATTAGAAATCATTTGATTAAACCGCTTGAACAAATAACGAAACTCATCATTAGAATCATGATTAATGGAAAAATCAAGATCCCCCTTTTCGATGCGCCGAAAACTTTTGACCAGCGCCAACAGTGGTTTATGAATAAATTTATAGGTCAGAATAACATAGATACCCATGATGGCCACGGCCCCGAAAATGAACAGCCAGGCCCATATAATAAACTTGTCCAAAGGCTCTATGATCACCGCCTTCGGTATCAAATGGTAGACCGATACATTCAGGTAATCTGAATGAGCATGGGCAATGTAATAATCTTCATCCCCTAGCTCGATCATTTTGGGCTGATTTTGAGTAAACAATCCAACGCTATCGATCATTGCAGTCCAATCATACATAAGGAACTCTTTGGCACCTTCGACCAGAAGACCATCTGTGGATTCCGTCACCAGGATGGTTCCGCTGTTTGGATAAGTATTCAATTTTCTCAAAGATTTTTGCAATTCTTCCGAATCCAGCTCGATGTCAATGATAAAGACCGGAAATTCTTCCGGACTGCCGAATTGCCTTATCGCGCTTAAGGCAAGCTCGTCTTGGATCTTGATGATTTGGGCCCCTTTGCCCTGCAAAGCGAACAGTATGTCATAATAGCGGTCAAGATCCATTTCCAGCGCACCTCTCGAGGAAGAGATTGTTTTGGAAATGGGGTAAATGTGGACATTGACATTCTGGATCAAATTGCTACTATTATGAATCGAATACAAACGATTCCTCAGTTCGTTGATCTTTTCCGTCTGTTCGATTGGTCCCATGACCATCGACATCAGTGCCAGCTTGTTTAGATTCGTATCATCAAGGGCTCCATATTGAAGCAGCTTCATGCGTTCAATTTCACTTTCTAGGTCCGCCAAGTAGAATGTGATTTGCGAATGCGTTGTTTCGAATATCTTCTCTTTGGTGGACTTGACACTCCATCCATACATATAGACACCCAACAAAAAAATGGGCGTCATAACGAACAGAAAGGTCACAATCAACTTGATAAAGAGCGTATTATGCATGGAATATTCTTTACTATTGAACAAAGGAAGTCCCTCCGGGCAATTTCTACATGATCTAGCACGTTTATTGATATACTGATCCGAATTGGAAATACTGCGTGACCAAGCCGTCATCACGGCCTTTGCAGTAGGAAAAGGTGGAATTCCCCCTATTCTAAACCCAACACTCTCGTGAAATCGGTCACTTCTTTCTGTTCTCGTGGCTAGCTCTAAACGCTTCAAATGAACCTACACTGTTGTATGTATGCGGTTACAAAGTTACCACCTAGGTAGCAAACGAGCGGTATATTCAATCTTTAACGATAACAAATATTATTGTAAGATAAACCAAGATAATTTTTTTTATAATATTATGAATATTATGCCTTGTCAATCCTAAATACGGATGATAGAGTTGGAACTCCTTGGCGGGAGAGGGATGGGTATGTATTCTTCAACTTAGATCGCTGAGTTTCATCGGGATCAATTGTTAAACTATATTCGTTTGAATTGGTTTGCTCTTCATTTTTACAAACACCCCATTCAGTAAAATCAAAAGAAAACTGCTCATACTAGTAAATTACATTCAACTCTATAATGTTAGCAAATAGTTCACGTATGGTCTCAATGAATGTACATCAATAGTCCCGAGTATAACATTGGTAGAATAATAGATAATGAACTTAGGTTAGGAGCATAACTATAGTAACTAGATAATATTTTTAAATTGGTTGAGTATTGATACTTATGGGCTAGGCCTTGATTTTCAATTACGAAAGTTATTTCCCCTAGGGTAATTCTCTGAATTTTCTAGGGGAATAGCTTGTGATACTTTTGAAATTTCGATTGAATGATCTGAGATTATTATAACCGCAATTCATAGCTATCTCACTAATTGACTGCTGACTATTTTTTAACTGATAACAAGCTTGTGAAGTTCGAAAATGATTCAAGTATTCAGTAAAGCTCATGTTTGTCATTTGTACAAAAAGTTTGGACAGGTAGGCATAATCGTATTGTAATTGTTTTGCAATTACTTTTAGGGTGCAATCCTCACTATAATTCCTATCTACATAAAGTAGAATTTTATGTAATACTTTCGTCTTTGTTGAGTGTTCAACGGGAAGAAACTTAGTATTATCGACCAATCTACCGCAAAGATCATACAAAAAACTCTTCTGTCTATAAATGGAATCTAGTGTATCCAAATTGGGAACTTTACTTAGGTGAATAATATTATTTTCTGGAACATACCCCCTATAATTCATGAAAAAATGGCCTATTAATTCCGGTGAAAAGATAACAATGGAAATGTTGGAATGATCCATGGCTTTTAATTCATGCATTTGGTTATTAAAAATGAATGCGATATCATTTTTGTACATCACATACTCTTTTTGGTCAATACTTACTTGTAATTCTCCTTCATTGACAATGATGAGTTCGTAAGCTCGGTGAAAGTGAAGAGGAAAGGTTTGATTGACTAGTTTAAAAGATTGAAAGGATTCCTTCTCTTCAACTCCATGATGTTCAAAAAAAACCACAACCCTCTCCCCCTAAAAAATAAACACGAATATTGTCTTAAATTATACTATATTTTGAATAGAATTAGACAATCTTTACTCCTATAATGAATCTAGGTTTGATATATAAAGGAGGAAGTTAAATGTCTTTTGAATATCACGTAGCAAAAAATGGTTCGGATCATGCAGTGGGAACGAAACAGAATCCTTTCTTGACCATCAATAAGGCTGCTTCTGTTGCTCAAGCAGGAGATACTGTTATTGTCCATGAAGGTGAATATCGAGAATGGGTGAAACCGAAATATGCTGGAATAAGTGAATATAGAAGAATTACATATCAGGCAGCTGAAGGTGAGAAAGTTGTCATTAAAGGCTCCGAGCAAATTCAAAATTGGGAACAAGTGGAAGGAGCGATCTGGAAAGTTGTTTTACCAAATCAATTTTTTGGAGATTATAATCCCTACAAAGAAGAGATTTTTGGGGACTGGGTTGTGTATAATCCAGGAAGACACCTAGGGGATGTTTATTTAAACGGCATGTCCTTTTATGAGACAGAAACTTTTGAGCAGTTAAAAAATCCAGAAGTAAAAACAGAAGTGGTAGACCACTGGACAAAGACAGTTGTTCCTGTCCATAACCAAGAACAAACAAAATATGTTTGGTATACAGAAGTAGATGATGACAATACAACGATCTATGCTAATTTCCACGGAGCAAATCCTAATGAAGAATTAGTAGAGATAAATGTACGTAAAGCTTGTTTTTATCCAGAACAAATTGGCATCAATTATATTACGGTTAGAGGGTTTGAAATGGCGCAGGCGGCAACTCCATGGACTCCTCCAACAGCTGATCAACCAGGGTTAATCGGACCTCATTGGAGTAAAGGATGGATAATTGAGGATAATATTATCCATGACGCAAAATGTAGTGCAATCAGTATTGGTAAAGAAATTACAACAGGTCATAACTACCGCAGCATTCGCAAAGATAAACCAGGATATCAATATCAGTTAGAATCTGTCTTTTCTGCCAGACAAATTGGTTGGAGTAAAGAAAAAATCGGTTCACATATTATTCGAAATAACACAATCTATGATTGTGGTCAAAATGGTATAGTCGGTCATCTAGGTTGCGTCTTTAGCGAAATTTATAATAACCATATTTATAATATTGCATTAAAGCGCGAGTTTTATGGACATGAGATTGCAGGCATTAAGTTACATGCAGCAATTGACGTTCAAATCCATGACAATCGTATTCATGACTGTTCTTTAGGAACATGGTTAGATTGGCAGACACAAGGTACGAGAGTAAGCAGAAATCTGTTTTACAGAAATAACCGCGACTTGTTTGTCGAAGTAAGTAGTGGCCCATATATTGTTGATAACAATATTTTAACGGCAGACTATGCTTTAGATAATCATGCTCAAGGTGGAGCTTATATTAACAATCTAATTCGGGGAAAAATGGTTCAGCGTAAAATGCTTGATCGGCCAACACCTTATCATGTACCACATAGTACGGAGATAGCTGGTTTTGCTCCTGTGTATGGTGGAGATGATCGATTCTACAATAATATCTTTATTGGTGCCGAATCTCTAAATTTAGCTGGTTATTATGTACCACACCCTACTGAGATAACCAATGAATATGTTGGTACTGTTCACTATAATGGTTACACAACTTCACTTGAGGAATACATGGAGATAGTGGATCAAGAAGGTGGTGACCATCGTACATTCCATAAAGTGGAGCAACCTGTATATATTAATCGTAATGCATACTATAATGGTGCCGAATCGTTTGAAAAAGAATCTGAGAGAGTTTTAGAAAATAACTTTAATCCGGATCTTACAATTATTGAAGATGGAAATGAAGTTTATCTTTCTATTGAACTTCCAGAAGATTTTCAGTCATTCCTTGGAGAAATTCATTCAACTCAAACTCTAAAAAGAACACTTATTGTTGATGCAGAATTTGAAAATCCAGATGGGAGCGAAGTAATTTTGGATAAAGATTTATTAGGAAAACAACGTGCAGAAAAGAGTGTATTAGGACCAATCGCTAATTTACGAGCAGGGAAAAATTATATAAAAATTTGGGGATAAAAACTATGCACAGGACAAGGGCCAGCCTCTTGTCCCATTTTTTTCTCAAATTTACTGTTCCCACTAAACATGGGTAGAGTATTGTTGCAGTAATATAGTGTAACTTAATAGAATAAGAAATTCTTTCTGATTCTATATAAAGTACTTATCAAATATAAAAAAAGCACAAGCCCTTGACATAAGGATTTGAGCTTTAATTAGATGATGACCTGTAAGGGATTTGTTTAACCGTCCCGTTACTGTTTAACTAAATTCTTCTGAGCCATTAATTCTTTTGATTCCTCTAGTGAGTCATCATATTCTAGCATTCTATTTGCTAGTCTATTTTTCATTTCATTTAATACAGATTCCATAGAAGGGTCATCTATAAGATTTTTTAATTCAAATGGATCGCTACCAAGATCATACAACTCATCTGAATCATCTTTATGTGCTACATATTTATACTCCTTCCAATACAATACTCGTTGAATATTGTGATAATTTATATGACCGAAATGTTCAGCCATCAAATCCTCTCGCCACTCTTTTGTGTTTGGCTCTTTCAAGAGGTTTACAAGACTAGTCCCGTCTATAAAATCAGGTACATCTACACCTGCCATCTCCAATACTGTTGGAACCAGATCCATATTGGATACAAGTTTATCCTTTATTTTTTGGCCGTCTGTTACTCCTGGCCATTTTATAACTAATGGAATCGCCATTGTTTCTTCGGTTAACATGGAATCTTTGTCAAAAAGACCTCCATTTGATGCTAGAATATCGCCATGGTCTGCGGTATAAATCACAACTGTATTTTTATCAAGACCGGTACGTTCAAGTGTGTCCAGTATTTGTTCAAGCGCGGAATCATTTTGTGAAAAATGCTCATAAGCTCTTGCTACAATCGGTTGCCACTCTTCCCATGTAGTAAAACCAGTCTTTTTTCTCCATTCATCCCGATCCCTCTGGTGATATGTCGGACGATCGGCAAAATCATTTTTAAAATTGGGGTATTCAGGAATATCCTTTGGGCTTATTGTGTCTTTAAAAGGTTCACTCACCAAATAAGGTTGATGTGGTCCCCAAGTATCTACCCTCAAAACAAATGGTTCCTGATCTTCTACCCTTTGTTCTAACCACTCACATGCCAATTTAGATAAAAAGTACGCCTCTGTTGTTTCTGCTGGTGCTTTAATTACCCCCGCCGCTGGATGTCCTATAGCACTATTTGGATTTGGCTCAATTCCCGTTTCAGTTAAATCTACATCTTTATGCACCTTTCCTGTCAACTTCCACTCTACATCTACAAACGGTTTGGAAAGATTATTTTCTTGGAGATACTTCCCATATTCTTCCGTCCCATATGGATTACCATAGCCTGGTAAGGAATAACCTTCAAAACCGAAATCCTGTGCAATTCCACTTCCAGCATGCCATTTTCCAAAGAACCCTGTCCGATAACCTTTATCTAACAAATATTTACTATATATATTAACATCTGATGGTGTATCCTTTGCTAAATCTAGATGTTTGTTATTATTGAGGATTCCATGCTTATGTGGGTATACTCCAGTTAACAAACTACATCGAGCTGGTCCACATAGCGGAATAGGCGTATAGGCATTGTTAAACTCTGTTCCTTCAGCAGAAAGCTTTTCATAGGTTGGTAGTGTCGGCTTAGGCCCTTCTGTATCCCGGTAATGCTTCCATACAACATGATCTTGTACAAGCCATACAATATTCATTTTTTTTGCATTATCCATAAATACTCACTACTCCTCATACAAAACTTTTCGATATATTTTAGAAATGTTATATTCCCTTTTTAAATTCTAAAGCATATACGGAATAGGCTTTAAAACTGAACTCGTGTAAGCTTGATTCGTCCTCTATTCGTTTGCACGCGATATTCTCAGGTTGAAATACGTCATTAATGCTATCTATATTTGGTCCTGATATTTCTAAGATATTTACATTGTCAGCAAAGTGGAAACCTTCTATGTTAATTGTTGTGTGGACCTCAGATAAACTTCTGTTAACTACAAAGACAGTTAATGTATCACTATTTTCATTAACACATGCTACAACATCTAACTCAGGTAAATTTTGCATATCAAATTTAGGATGGTCACCTGGTACACTAAATACATTACCATCTACTTTGCTATCTACTACGTATGCTATATCACGGTTAGCGTACATCTTCATCATATGGTAGGTTGGTGTTCCATACACGACATTACCTTTTCCACTCCATCCAGGTACTTTACCTCTGAATTGATCAGCATAATTGTCTCCAACTCTGATACATCCTCCTAACCAGCCGTTAACTAAATCTGAAAAACTACCAATCTCTATTAAGTCAGAATTTCGAATAAATTCATTTAAGTTTCCTGCATTTGCAACTGCAGCTTCTAAACTATGCTCGTTTGGTAAGCCCTTCCGCATTGTATTTGGGTAATACATTGTATTGTGCTCAGTAATGGCTAATTTTAAATGACTATATTTTGAGTCACTGTTAATGATATCTCTCGTTTTTTGAACAATTTGTCTTGTAACCTCTGGATAGGAAACAATTGCTTTGTATTTGTCTTCTCTAGATACTTCTTTATTTATGAATCCAAACCGATTATATCCTTGATAAATATGCATCGTTAAATAGTTTAGTTGTTCCCCTGCAATTTCGAGAACCGTACTATTCCATTCAGGATCATCATGCCCACAGGCTAATAAAACGATTTCAGGATCAACTTCTCGCATTGCTTTTGCAAATTTGACATACCGGTTAGCAAACTCTTCAGCAGAACAATGACCAACTTGCCAAGGGCCCCATACTTCATTACCAATTTCCCAATACTTCACTTTATATGGTTTAGCATGACCATTAGCAGTTCTTAATGCACCCATAGGAGTATCAACACTTCCATTACAATACTCTACCCATTGAGCTGCTTCTTCAGGTGTACCTGATCCGTCATTTATACAAATAAGTGGTTCTACAGCTAAATCCTCACAAAATCTTAAAAATTCATCCGTTCCAAAATACTTCCAAGCTAAAACATCCCAGGCTTCATTAAGCATCACAGGTCTTTCATATTCTGGACCTATTCCATATTTCCAATGATAGGCACTAATATAGTTTCCACCGATTCGCATCATTCCGGCATTTAGGTCTTGCGTCATTTCGAAGACTTCTTTTTTTACATTACCAACACTATCTATTGGCAACATAGAAATATGATCAAGCCATAGCATGCCTGTTGCAATGGAATCTCTCCATGAAACCTCCTCAGAACTAATCAAAATTCTGAATTCGGCTTCATTGCAATCACGAACTGCATTTATTTGAGCTATGTATTCCTGCCAGTCATGGCTGCGAATGTCGATTCGTTCTTTACAGAGAATTTCTTGTGTTTTACTATCAATAACTTCAATCGTGACAAACTTTATTTCAATCGAAGCCCTAGCAAACAGTTTTATTTGGTAACTAATATTTCCACGAATGGCAATCGTTTGTGATACTCCAGCGTAACAGTCATCGTCACTGTAGATTCTTATCCTTTGACTGTGCCCAGTATGTTTCGGCGCAGCTGGTTCCAATGCAAAAGCTGTATTTTTTCCATTTGTAACTGGCTTCCAAGAACCTGATACCCCGTAACCTTTCTTATCTTCATGTTCAAAGTCCATATCCCTTAATGGATAGGCTAACATGGCATCCATATGATCCCTAATGTCCTCTACAAAATGTCCAAAAATATATGGGTTGATTCTAGCTTCGTTTTGCCTGGAACAGTTTATATTAATGGTTGTCATTTCTTTCATCTGTTTGTCCTCCTTCTTGTATAGGTGTATAAACTTATTAAAATTCATTAATTAGATTAATGATAGTTTGTTAGTTTAACTAAATGTTTATTTTTTAGGAATAATTATTTGATACATAATTATGATTCATCTTCCAGCCATCTTTACTTACTAAATCAGCGAGAAGCTTTATGTATAAGCCTCCGACAACCGAACGATTTCTAAAGCCTGCTACCCTACCATCCATAGTATAGTACCAATCTGTGAATGGAACACGAGTATCTGTTTCATTCAGAAAATCCCATAATGGATTAATTAAAGTTTCAAAGTCCTCTTGTTTATCTGCAAGCGTAGCAGCCCATACTAACCAATCTGCTTTTGTATATGTTTTTCGATTATCAAGTGGAGTACCATATTTATTGCTTTTCTTAATATAGTGGGCTACTTCTTTTTGTTTAATTTGTGGATTGAATAAATTTAAGTCAAATAACTTATCCCAGACTAAATTGTATTTTAAACTCCATGTTTCAGGAGAATCGAATGCTAATCGATAATAATGTTCTTCCTTTGCCATTGTTTCCCATTGAGCAGCCATTTGTCTTGCTAGATCAATATTCTTTTGGTAGTCTTCAACCTTGCCAAGCATGTTCGAAAGTATACCGTAACTAGCAATACCCATAATTGCTTTAATAGATAAATTGGTGTTGTGATCCAAGTGTCCACCAAAATCATCTGTACAAAGCTGATTTCCTGGGTCCATCCCATGATTTTTTAAGTAATCAGACCATTTGGTGAGTAATCCCCAATGCTCTTCAGCAAACTCCGCATTTCCATCTGCTAAACATACTGCTGCCATCATAACTAACATATTTCCACATTCCTCAATCGGCATTTGCCTTTCGATGTTTAGTCCGTATGCCTGACCATTCGAAAGAGGGTAACGTCCTGTATCATGAGGAGCAAAATCATAAGTCCACTCCTCTGATGCTGCATAACGAAAAACTGGTCTTAACATCCCTTTTACGAGTTCAGGATTCTTCATTAGAAAAAGTGGAATGGATGGATAACTCACATCCACAGTTGCCATACATCCGTTACTGAAATTCTCCTTGGAAAAGAATAATACATCACCATTCTCATCAGCAACGAGTTTATGGGCTGCAATCGCCTGTCTATACGCTAATGCAAGGATGTCAGCATATTTTTCCCCACCTGAGCGTACAGCATCCTCAACTAGCTGTATATTAATTTCATTGCAACGCTTCATGATTTGTGTGTATTCATTGATTGATAGAAGGAGCATTTCATCAAAATTTTGTCCATTTCTTGCCCAATAACCTGGCAATTGCTTGTGAAAATATTCTATTGACAAAATATCTTCATAAGCCAAAACAAGATAATGTGAAACTTGTTTCTCCCCTACAGATCCATAGTCAATGACTGTGGCAAGCACAGGTAAGTCATCTACTAAATCACGAGGAAAGTTTTTGTCATCAACTGTAGGCAATGGTTGATTTTCTATAAATTGATCACGTAATGTGACCGAACCAATCAACGTAACTACCGGGACTGTGGAAGGAGCTACTAAGCATGCATAACCCCAATCAATACGAATGTTGTCTCCGCTACGTCTAAGTATAGGCTGTTTTTCCGTTCCAATTTTCAGCACCTGACTCCCATCTTTTAGATGTTTTCTAGAAGCAACTACTTCCTGGATGGGAACATCTACACTTAATTCCGCCGTAAAATCATAATAAACCTGAACATTATGCGAGTTACCATCATTAGATACTGCCTTAATTGTTACATAAGAGGATGGCCTTGCTAATATATCCAAATCATCGAGTAGTAAAGGTGTAGTAAAATCTACCGTTAATGTAATTCCGCCCCCTTCGAAGGTGTAAACACTAGACAAAGCTTCTACTCTTAAATCTGTCTGTTGTAAAGGGGGGACATCTAGGGATTTGAAATCACTTCTTCGATCTTTTCCTCCCATAAACCTATATACCTTACCGTCTATATTAACTAACCCCACCATACCATGGGTTGTACCAGTCCAATGTATTGTCTCTGCATCATATAGATTGTTCGTGTTAGACCAAATGTTAAAATAAGGATCCACAGTAACTAAGGGTACGGTTGGTGCTCTAAATTTTAAATTCATTTAAAATCCTCTTTTCATAATTAGTATTGATCTTACTTAAGATTAAAAAATGAAAACTAACACCGCTCATCATAGAAAGCTACTTTTTTACTACTACATCTGTTTTTAAACGGGGAACTACATGGGTTCTTTCAGCCCAATTTTCCCAAGTTGTCCTTAATTCATTGACCAGGTCAGGATAAGTGTTTGCAAGATTATACAGTTCTGTTCGATCTGTATCGATATTATATAACTCCCAATCTTTTTCTTTTATTTTTACTAGTTTCCATTTTCCTTTTCGAATTGCGCAATGCTCCTCGTGTTCAAAACATAATGTCCTTTCTTTAGGTGCCTCCCCTAATAAAGCTGGTATTAAACTTTGACCTTCCATTGGTAAAATCTCATTACCTTTATATTGGGTCGGATAGGTTGACCCAGTAATATCAACAAATGTCGCCATAAAGTCAATAAAATGAGCAGGGCGATGGTCAATTTCACCTTTGCACTTGGATCCTTCTGGCCAGTGAACAATAAACGGGGTACTGATTCCACCTTCATGACCGTAATGTTTATACATTCGAAAAGGTGTGGTACTTGCATTAGCCCAACCAGAACCGTAACTATGGTATGACTCTGGTCCTCCCATCTTCTCAAGATCTGCCTTTCGATGTAAGAAATTTGAAGTCGTGATCCAATCATCAAATCCCCATGGATCCCATTCAGCACATGCTCCATTGTCAGAACAAAATAAAATCATTGTATTTTCCAATTCACCATGATCTCTTAGATTATCAATGACTCGACCAACATTCTGGTCCACACGATCAACCATGGCAGCATATATCGCCATTCTTTGTATCAAATCCCTCTTGCGGTCACGTTCAATTGAATCCCATGGAGGATTTGTCCCCTGGATTTCTCGATCTCTATCCCAATATTCAGAAAGTGGTGTTAATGGAGTATCTTCGTCAACAATCCGTAATTGCTTCATCCGATCTAATCGTTCTTCTCTAATTCTGTCCCAGCCTTTTTCATATACTTTTTCATATTTTGCAATATCCTCTTTAGGTGCTTGTAATGGAAAATGAGGTGCGTTGTACGAAAGATAGAGAAAGAACGGTTTGTCATCACTACGTGAATCTTCGATAAAATCCAATGCATAATCTGTTATGGCATCCGTTGCATAAAATTCTCCTTCTTCATAAGTCCGTTCATGGTTCCCTTTTGGTAAACGAATATATTTTTCTTTGTTCCAAAAACTATCAAAACCTCCTAGAAGTCCATAATATTCATCGAATCCACGGGTAATTGGATCCTGTTTCCCAACATGCCACTTTCCAGACATATACGTGTGATACCCATTTTCTCTTAATACTTCTGCGATTGTCACGCACTCATCCTTTAAATAACCACGATATCCGGGTGTCTCATGATCTCCAAGCATTTCACCAATCCCAGCTTGGTGTGGATAAAGTCCCGATAAAAGTGATGCACGGCTAGGACAACATCTTGCAGAGTTATATAATTGTGTAAAACGTACTCCATCCATCGCTAACTGATCAAGATTCGGAGTATTTATTTCTCCTCCATAACATCCTAAATCAGAATACCCTAAATCATCTGTTAAGATTAGTAAAATATTGGGCTTAGTTTGCAATATATCCACTCCCTAATTATTGGTTCTGTTATACCTGTCCTTTAATTTTCTAAGTCATTACCCTTTAATTGAACCAATCATGACACCTTTTACAAAATGCTTTTGTACGAAAGGATACATAATTAGAACAGGAATACTAGCTACAATAATTAATGCATACTTTATGCTTTCACCTAACAACAATTTATCATCCATTCCAAATTGGCTTCCGGCATCTTCTGTACCACCCATTGAGCTGACAAGAAGAATCTCTCGGAGTATTAATTGCAAAGGATATAGTTCATCATTCCGTAAGTAAATTAATGCGTTGAAAAACGCATTCCAATGACCAACGGCATAAAACAGAACCATAACGGCGATAATTGGCTTGGATAAAGGAAGTATTATTTTAAGTAGCATTTTTGTATTCGAGCATCCATCGATCATCGCTGCTTCTTGAAGCTCCCAAGGTATACTCGTTTGGAAATACGTACGCATAACGATTAAGTTATATGTTGCAATTGCATTTGGAATAATCATAGCCCAAATCGTATCAACCATTCCCAATCCTTGCACAACTAAGAACGTTGGTATCATTCCTCCATGAAAGAACATGGTAAAGGTTATTAGAAACATTAATATATTCCTTCCAGGCAAATCTTTTCTTGACAATGGATAAGCAGCTAGTGTTGTTAACAAAATGTTAACGGCAGTTCCTAAAGTCGTATATATAATTGTGTTTCTATACCCATTCCAAATAGCGTCATTCTTAAATATTTCTACGTAAGCATCCAATGTAAAATCTACAGGGAATAGCCACATTTCACCACTCATCACTTTGGCAGGGTCACTAAAAGAAGCACTCACTACAAATATTAATGGATATAAAACGAGCACTAGGATGATGGCAGAAATGATATAAACCCCGATATCGAATGCTTTTCCGTCAGAAATTTTTGGGGATCGTTGGTTCATTTGAGGATTCACTCCTTGTCTTAATATTAAAAATAAAGCATATTACCATAAACTTGTTTCTGCCTTTTTCCTTGCATAACGATTAATTAAAATTAATAGCACAAAATTAATAACGGAGTTAAACAAACCGATTGCCGTACTATAGCTAAAGTCGCCATTAAGAATACCGTTTCTATAAATAAAAGTTTGGATAACATCACTTGACTCCATATTTAAACTGTTTTGCATTAATAAGATTTTTTCAAAACCAACATTCATAAAATGACCAACATCCAAAATTAGGAGAATAATAATGACCGGGAAAATACCTGGCAATGAAACATGGATGACTCGTTGTAATCGAGAGGCTCCATCAATTTTAGCCGCTTCATATAGCTGTGGATCAATACCTGCTAATGCTGCGATATATATAATTGATTGCCACCCCATATTTTGCCAAATGTTAGAGCCAATAAAGATTGCTTTAAACCATTCAGGTTTTTCAAGGAAAGCAATTGATTCTAAGCCTAGAGTGTTTAAGAGAACATTAACAAATCCCCCTGTTGGGTTTAAAAATAAACTTAACATCCCAACAATAACAACAACTGAAATAAAGTGAGGCATGTATGTAACATTTTGAATCCACTTTTTCATTTTAGTGCTTTGAATCTCATTGATTAGCAATGCTAAGAATATAGGTATTGGAAACGCAATCAAAAGTGAATACAAACTTATCGATAATGTATTCCATAGTAATCTTCCAAAGTAATAGGAGGAAAAGAACCTTTCAAAATTTTCAAATCCAACCCATTCACTCCCTAAAAATCCAAAGGCAGGATGAAAGTCTTTAAACGCAATTTGCAAACCATACATTGGACCATATTGAAAAATGAGATACCATGAAATAGGTAACAAGAGCATCAGGTACAAATCTAAACGCATCGTAATACGCTTGAGAGCTCTTTTTCTTTTTGATACAGGTTTATATGCAACTTTAGTAGTCACTTCTTGATATTCTGGCGCGGAATTACTCACCTCTTAGTTCCACCCTCTCCGATTCTTTATCTTAAGACACTAGGTACAAAGTAAACTTTGTACCTAGTGATATGACTAAATTTTTATTTTTTATAATTTAAATCATACGCCTCTTGATAGATTTCTATTAAGCGCTCTAGCCCCATGCTCTTAATAGTAGCAACATAATCATCCCATTTATCAAAGCTTAGGCCTCCAGTGATAAACTTCGCGCTTGATTCCTCGAAATACGTATCCATATCTTGTCGAATACGATCTACTTCTTTTGAGGTCTTTTCATCAAATATTGGTGCACCGTAGATTTGGTCTGGTAAGTAAGGATCTAACGCTTCTTGAGCCGCTTGAACTTCAGGAGGGTTAATCGCCGATGCATTTCTTTCAGTTAAATATTGAGGTGAGCCTCCTCCAGGCCATGGTGTGAATTGACCAATTGCAACACCACTACCACGCTCGTCATTTAGAATTTCATCGTTATGTTCTGGCAAACCATTATCGTTATAATAGAATGTTTCACCTTCAATTCCATATCTCATGAAGATTGAACCTTCATCACTAAAGAAATGATCGATCCATCTAATGGTCTGATATGGATATTTGTTACTTGATGAGATAGCAAAAGTTCCAAAATCTCGTGCCACAGGGCCCGCTGGATGCAACTGGTCTCCATGTGGTCCTTTTAACGGCGCTATACCTACATAGTTTTCCTTTTGTTTAGCAAAAGGATCACTCGCTTGATTGTGAAATATTCCTACATTCCCAGAAGCCATCTTCCCAACGAAATCCGCTTCAGTTTGTGTAAACACATCACGATCAAGTAATCCTTCACTATATAGTTTATTTAAGAACTGCAAATATTCTTTATAACGGTCACTTATTGTCCAGAAAGATACCTTATCATTCTCAATACTGATGTTATTTCCTAGTTGAGATATTAATCCCCATGAGCCTGAGAAACTTGAAATTACACTACCAAAGTTCCGTTGTGTCATTGGAATTTCATCTTGTTTACCATTTCCATTTGGGTCATCATTCTTAAATGCTCTTAGCACTTCTACTAGTTCATCAGGAGTAGTTGGTTCATCTAGTCCTAAATTCTCCAACCATTTATGATTAATCCAGAATTTACTCGTTCTTGCTGCATTTAATTCAATAATGGCTGGTAGAGCATAAATATGTCCGTCTGGAGCAGTTATCGCTGATTTAATTTCTGGAGACTCATTAAAAAGTGCTGTAAGGTTTGGTGCATAATCTTCGATTAAGTCTTCGAGTGGGATAAGTATTCCAGTTGAACCATATTTCACAGCTTCTAATGGTGTAATAGAAGATTTATAAAAAGCATCTGGTAGTTTACCCGAAGCAAACATAAGATTCTTTCTTTCTGTAAAACTATCTTGTGGAACATCCTCCCACTCAATATTAATATTTGTCATTTTCTCATATTCTTTAAAAACTAGCATATCTTCGTATGCCCCATTCGGTGGTGACTTCATAGAGAAGATTTTTAATGTAATTTCTTCATCTACGATTGGAAGACCCTCTTCATTAAAATTTTCTGAAGGTACTTCACTTACATGATCTTCGACGGTTTTCTTTGAGCACCCTGCAAACAATGCTGTAACCATAACTAATGTCAAAAATAACGTGATAAATTTCTTCACTTCGTTTTCCCCCTTTAATATTTTCATTTACACAAATTACTAGTTGTTATTACAAATCTTGTTATCTATGATGTCTTCAGCTTCAAATATAATTCATATTATTTTGTAAACGTTTTCTAAATTGATTAAACAACATGGGTATTGTTAACCATATTTACCCCCTTATCGAAATTAAAAATTCTGATAACTTAGTAATAATGTAATGGAAATAATATAATGAAAGAATGTTAATTTGTTAGGTATTGGGTTGTCAATTTGTTAGAACTTATTCATTTTACCCTATGATGCTCACCCACCGCCCCGCGGAAAGCGAACATCCTGGAGTCGAAATCAACCACTTACCTTCTTATAAGAGAAAAACAGACTATGCAAAACTTTGTCTAGTAGGGATCGGATTTTCAAGGTCCCCATATATATCAACTAGCTTTC
Source organism: Bacillaceae bacterium (assembly GCA_041640535.1). Classification (GTDB taxonomy): domain Bacteria; phylum Bacillota; class Bacilli; order Bacillales; family Bacillaceae_L; genus Litchfieldia. The sequence goes on along the minus strand of JBEQAC010000040.1, from coordinate 36 downwards.
TAAACATTTCGAACTTAATATCGTAGTATTCTTTCA
>JBEQAC010000039.1:0-19382 GCA_041640535.1 Bacillaceae bacterium | reverse complement strand
GCTGCCATGACTTCATCATCTGTTGCATCTGGTTTACCAATCAGGATATTTGATTTAATTGATTCACTAAATAAAAATGGATCCTGTAACACCATGCCGATTTGGTCTCTAAGGCTTGTCGCCTTAAATGCTCGTATATCTTTTCCATCAATTAAAATTCGTCCTCTCGTCACATCGTAGAAACGAGGAATGAGACTGACTAATGTGGATTTCCCTCCCCCACTCATCCCAACAAAGGCAACGGTTTCCCCTTGATTCACATGAAGGGTGACATCCTTAAGAACTTCTGAATCCTCTTCATTATATTTAAAAGAAACATGATCAAACGTTACATTTCCTTGAATCGCCGGACAGTCAATGGCATCCTTCGAATCAACAATATCATACTTTTCATCAACAAATTCAAATACACGATCCATTGACGCAAGTGCCTGGGTCATTGTAGTCGATGAATTAATTAATCTTCGTAATGGATTGTACAAACGATCGATAAAGGCGATAAAGGCAACCATGGTCCCAACTGATAAATCTCCATTGATCACTTTTAACCCTGCATATCCAATCACAAGTAGAGGTGCGACATCTGTAATTGTGTTTACAACGGCAAAGGTTTTTGCATTCCAGCTCGTATGGTCCATGGCTTTTTCAAGGAAATTGGAATTTGTTTTGTTAAACTTTTTCTGCTCATACCCCTCAATGGCAAAGCTTCGAATAACAGGGATTCCTTGTACTCTTTCATGTAAATAACCCTGAACCTCGGCCAATGCTTGCGAACGATTTCTCGTAAGCTGGCGCAAACGACTATAGAAATATTTTACAGAAATCCCATACAATGGAAACAACAAGATCGAAATGATGGTTAAAGGAATATCCATTGTTAACATTAAAACGATGACAAAAAGAATCGTGAATACATCTAACCATAAATTCATCAACCCAGTGATGACAAAGGTTTTCGTTTGCTCTACATCATTAATGACTCTTGAGATAATTTCCCCCGCTCTTGTATTCGCATAATATCTCAAGCTTAGCTTCTGTATGTGTGTAAAAAGTTGATCACGTATATCATATAAAATTCTTGTCCCAACCCACTGCGCAAAATATTGACGATAGTATTCAATCGGTGGACGTACTACGATAAAAATGAAAAGCATAATCCCCATCGCCAACATGAGCTTTGAGGTTTTATCATCCACTGACAACGTTTGATTTCCAATAATATCATCGACCACATATTTTAAAAGCAGCGGAATCAATAAAGGAATGGCAAATTTAATAATCCCTATAATAATGGTACCGATTATTTGAAACCGATATGGTTTAACAAACTGTAAGTACCTTTTTATACTATCCAGAATAAACTCCCCTTTTTTACATGAATAAACCTGCTGTAACGTGTATACAACAGGCTCCTTGAAAAATATCTCTTTCATTTACTGTCGATAGGTTAAATACCTTTCATACCAGATGTCAATAAAGTCTGGTGCAAACGGTCCTTTTCTTTGACGAATCCATCGAATCAACTTGTCCACATTGTTTTTTAGGATTCGATCAATTACCTCAGGATACTTCATTTCCTCTTTATGTCGTTCATATTCATCTTCATCTAATAAGATAAACGTCATATCAGGAAATACCTTTATATCTAAATCATAATCAATATATTTTAATGCCTCTGGATCCCAAATAAAAGGGGAACTAATATTGCAATAATAGTACACTCCATCTTCACGTATCATTGCAATGATATTAAACCAATACCGTGAATGGAAATAACAGATAGCTGGTTCACGTGTGACCCATGTTCTTCCGTCCGATTCAGTTACAATGGTGCGATCATTTCCTCCAATCACTAAGCTTTGCGTCCCCTTTAATACGGTGGTTTCTTCCCAAACACGATGGATTTTACCATTATGCTTATAGCTATGGATTTGGATTTTTTCTCCTTCCATGGGAACACCCATTTTTTCTCCCCTTCTTTCCTTTCTGGACGCTTTGTTACCAAAACTGCAATTTTTATATCGTTGCTTTAGCCAACAAAGATTTTGACCCATTTTCTACTATTATAACGGTTCGTCACATATTTTAAAACAAAAGAGCCATCAGTTTTCTGATGACCCGCAAAATTCTTATTAAAAAGTCAATACCTAAGGTTTTGCTTTTTACAATAGATTGGTGTGTTTAATTAAGCAATCGGTTGGATTTTTTCCTGATATGCTTTCACGACTTCTTCTGTTTGTTTTTCAAACATCTGATGGATATGCTGAAGCTCAACTTTCATTCTTAAAATTTCATCTTGAATGGATTTTAATTCTGTTTCATTTTGTAAAAGCTGAAGCTCACCCTCTAATTGTTGACAACGTTCAATTTCTGACTGAATAAAAAGTAACTTATCCATCGTCTTCAATTGCTCTCCAACAAGTTCATCAAAATGGTTCATGATAAATCTCCTTCCAAAAAAAGATGCCAAAAGCTTTGCGTGTAGTATGTATATTCTATATATGTATGTAATTTCCTTTGACTTTATCTGTAGAGTTATAAGAGGTTTTGTCGATGTTCTATTTTTTTGAAGAAGGATAATATCACAAAAAGACACTCCCTACGAAGTAAGAGAGTGTCTTTTTACAATTAAGAGTTTTGACCTTTATTTTGTTGAGACTGTTGGTTTTGACGTCTTACTTCTTGTGCATTAGTTTCACTAGCAAATTCTGTACCGAATTGTTGACCAGCTTGACCTTGTGCAGAAGCAGCGTTTTGTTGTCTCACTTGTTGGATGTTAGTACCTGATTGTGTTTTACCTCTGTTTGCCATCGTTATCACCTCCACGAAGATTAATTTATCCAAGTGGAGATTTGATTATCCGAAAAAAAAATAGTTTTTTTCGGTATATTTTCCTTTAATCCATTAAACCAATAATGAGCGGCCACCATCGACTATAATCGTTTGCCCTCTAATCATGGAAGCTTGATCTGAGAGTAAAAATGAAACGACATTGACTAGATCTTCAATCTCTACCATTCTTCCAGCTGGTGTTTGTTTTTTTGCATCTTCTAATAATTCTTCACGGTTTGGAAAATGCTTCAATGCATCTGTATCAACGGCACCACCTGAAACTGCATTGACAATGATATTTTTTTCGGCAAGTTCAACTGCTAAGTATCTAGTTAATGCCTCTACTGCAGCTTTAGAGACCCCAACAGTTGTATAGTTTTCTAAGTAACGAATGGATCCCAGTGAGCTTAAGCTCACGATTTTACCTCCACCCAGTTGCTCCATCCTTTTCGCTGCTTCTTGCGCACAGAAGAGGAGACCTTTACTATTGATATCCATTGTCCAATCCCAATGAGATTCTTCAAGCTCCATCGCTGGTCGTAATACACCAGAAGCTGCATTACTTACGAGCACATCCAAACGACCAAATTCTTCATCAATGCTTTGAAAAAGTTCTTGAATCTTATCGACCTTGCCAATATTCGCTTTGACAACGTGAGCCTTTCGCCCAAGAGCTTCAATTTCCGCCGCTGTTTCTAAGGCAGCCGTTTTACTTCTTGCATAGTTAACAACGATATCATACCCTTCCTCTGCCAATCGTATGGCAATTGCTTTTCCTATTCCACGACTACTTCCTGTAACTAACGCCACTTTATTTGTCATCTTAACACTCCTTCTGTGATTTTCTTCATATGTATTAATTTTCATGTTTAGACACTCCTATTGTATCAGAAACTACATAGGAGATAGAAATAAGGAGGAATACGCATGTATGTCGGAAGAGATATGACAGAGCTTTCCATGATCTCCAAAAGTGATTGGCGTGATTCTGAATTAGCTTTTTTCCATCACTCCCTTCAGCAAATGGTTCCCTATTTAAATGCGGAAGGACAATCCATTCATCGCTCCATTATTGAAGAAATTGAAGCTCGTGGCGGTTTAACTCGCGGTGAAGCAGATTATACACATGGTACGAGAGTTAGTTATGATTAGGATAAAAAACCGCTTGGGATTTACTCAAGCGGTTCAAGATAACTCTTTAAAATTCGTTGATGTGACACCGGAAATGCATATGTGCGTAACTCCTCAAGAGTGAGGCATTTTAGCTTTTCACTTTCTTCGGTTTCACCACTCCATTCACCTTTATAGACGGTAATGTTCCAGATTAGATGTGAAAACACATGTTGAATGGAGGTAAAAGCTTTATCCACATGAATCTCTACACTACTGAATTCTCTCTGTAAAAATCGCGTTAGTTCTTCTTTTGGTGAGGAAAGCTCAGGTGACACCTCGACATTTGGAAACACCCATAAATTTGCAAGTAAGCCCTCACTTGGTCGTTTTTGAATTATAAATTTCCCTTCCTGATTCACGAGAACCACAGCAGCAATGTCCACACTTTTTGGTGCTTTTTTCTTTGTTTTTACTGGTAATTCTGCTTGGTAGCCTTCTTTAAAAGCACTACAATGATTTTGTACTGGGCAAAGAAGGCAAGATGGACTTGTTGGGGTACAAATTAAAGCACCAAGTTCCATCAAGGCTTGGTTAAAATAAGACGGGTTTTCAATTGAAATGATTTCTCTTATAATTTCTTCAAAAAGCTTTCTTGTTTTTACTTTCGCAATATCTTCCCAAATTGAAAAAATTCTAGACAGAACCCTCATGACATTCCCATCAACAGCAGGCTCTGGAACACCATATGCAATGCTGAGAATTGCCCCAGTTGTGTACGGTCCAATTCCTTTAAGCTTTGAAATTTCTTCTGCAGTATCAGGAACCTTTGATTGATAATTTTCTTTTACTTCTTTTACTGCTGCATGAAGATTTCTGACTCTTGAATAATAGCCTAATCCTTCCCATGCCTTCAAGACTTCTTCTTCCTGGGCATCAGCCAACGTATCAAGAGTAGGGAATTTTTCAATAAATTGGTTAAAATAAGGAATCACCGTATCTACCCGTGTTTGCTGAAGCATTATTTCTGAAACCCATATTTTATATGGATCACGATCCTCTCTCCAAGGCAGGCTTCTCATTTCCCCTATAAACCAAGAAATAAGGTCGTGCTGATAGCCTTTAATATTAAAATTTTGTAAATGAGTTTTTACATGGTTGTTATTCACGAATTCTCCCCCAAGATGTTAAACTTAGTAGAAAGTGGGAAATGTAGTTAAGAACATTTTTTACAGGCTAAAAAGGTTATACTTTCTACCCCACCTTCAATGTACTGATTTAATTCCTTAATAATATGGTTTTCATTAGAGACTCTTAGTTTTTTTAACGCATGAAAATACGCTTCTGTTGGTAAATGAAACTGTTCTACATAGAGATTATCAGCTTTTGGAGATACATACCATTGCAAGTTTGCTGCTCCTAATTCGGTTAAAAGGTCTAGTACATTTTCCATTTGTTTTTCATACTGATAAACAACGGATTTTTTCACATAATACTCTATATACACCGAAACACTGTTAGACATATAAATCCCTCTCTTCTAATTAATGCAATTCTAAAACAACGCCATTTCCAAGGAGGTCAAACGTTTGGATACAGGAACACATGTAGTTATGGGCTTAGCACTCGGTGCAATAGCCACATTAGATCCAGTAGTGGGTGTAGATCCGATTACAGCTCAAGCTGTTGTCATTGGTACACTCATTGGATCACAAGCACCTGATTTAGATACGATTTTGAAGCTTAGAAATAATGCAAAATATATTAGAAACCATCGAGGAATTACTCATTCTATACCGGCGGTTCTCTTATGGCCTATTCTGATTTCAGGACTTATTTATTTCTTTTTGCCACAGGCGAATTTGCTTCATTTATGGATTTGGACATTTCTTGCCGTTATCCTTCATGTTTTTGTCGACATTTTTAACGCTTATGGGACACAAGCTCTTCGCCCTTTTTCCAAACGATGGGTTGCCCTTGGTGTAATTAACACATTTGATCCATTTATCTTTTTTATGCATATTGTTGGTATCATTGTGTGGCGCTATGGTGCTCATCCTGGTTACACCTTTATGCTGATCTATTTTGTTTTGTTTATTTACTATTGTATTCGGTTTTATTTACGTCGAAAAGTGTCAGAAAGTGTTTTGGAAAGAATTCCCGATGCAAAGGAAATAATTATCTCTCCTACCTTCCGCTTTAACCACTGGCATATCGCTGTGACGACGGACGACTACTTTTATGTAGCGAGATCAACAGACAATGAATTAATGATACAAGACAAGTTTGAGAAATGTCCTGTTCCTGAAACCCCTGTGATGAAAGCAGCAATGAAAGATGAAAATATATCTGCCTTTTTATCATTTTCACCTGTATATCGTTGGGAAATAGAAGAATTTAATGACCATTATGAGGTTCGTTTTATTGACCTTCGATATCGAAGCAAAGATTATTATCCCTTTGTTGCAATTGTTCAACTAGATCAAAATTTAAACATCATTAGCTCTTATACAGGTTGGATTTTTTCCGAAGAAAAGCTCCGAAAAAAACTCGAATTATTGCCAAACTAAAGCGATGGAGGAGAACTCCATCGCTTTAGATTCAATGTAGTAAATGTTTGTATTTAGGGTTTCTTGCCACGAATTCATGCAATCTAGATCCGTAATGTTCGATCCACTGTTTGACGACTTTCTCGGTCATTTTTTCTCCCTGATACTCATGCCCCGCTTTCGCATAGGTTGTTTCGAAATCATCACTTAAAAGTTCTACCCAGGTTTGTGCTTGTTCAAATGTCAAATTAGGATTTTTAGCTAATAATAAGTGAATTAATGGTTCTTGATAGTCCTTCATTATGTCCACTCCTCTTACCATATTTTCACCAGTGAGAAATTACATATCCTCTTTCTTTTCCTCCATACTATAAATACGTGCTTAAAAAGACACATTTGCTTTTTAGGCACGTCCAAAATCCTGCTTCTTTTAGGAGGTATCCCATCATGAGGAACAAAGACAGTGGTTTCCCGAATCAAGAAAGCCAAAAATTTGAAGGTGAACCAAGAGCCAAAGCTGAATATGCCTCAAAAAGAGCAAACGGAACAATTAATACACATCCACAAGAAAGAATGCATGCTTCTGGGGAGAGACATGACTATTAATTAGCTTGCTCTCCTACTTTAAAAAGATAAGCTTATTGAAATACCCCGAGGAGAATCGCAACATACGCCAATCGAACTTGGAAAAGGAGTTGACCTGCTTAGGTTAACTCCTTTTTTTAAGTAGTGAAATTGGTAAAGCCTCTTCTTTTTCTATTCCATCTACACGGTGACCCCAGGCAAAAACACCATTCAAATATGAAACTTTGAAGAAGGTCCCTGGATCCTCTTCAATTTCATACGTTTCCCCAGGAATAAAACTATCTGGATCAAGTAAATAAGCTTTCGCCATTGCAATCTTCCGCTCTAAGACAGCCAGCTCATTCACAATCCCTAATTGTTCAGCTTTTCGTGCCTTCTCCTTTAACTTCCCTATCTCTTGGTTTAATTCATACTCATTCATCTGACTATATCGTCGTTCCTGCATTATGCGACACTCCATCTTTCTTTTTTTATAGTATAGAAGAATCTCTTATAAAAAGTAAACAAAGATGTACCCTAAAATCCCAGCAGAAAGGGCATAATACAGCATAGGAAATAATGTAAATCGAATGATGGGACCCTCTTTACCTAATAACCCAACAACTGACGCTGCAGCTACAACATTTAGCACACAAATCATATTACCTGCATTGGCTCCAAGAATTTGTAAAGCTAATATTTTATATTCTGCTACCCCGATTTGATTTGCTACACTGAATTGAAATAAAGAGAACATCATATTGCTAAAAGTTGCACTTCCCGAAATAAACGAACCTAATGCGCCAATAAACGGGGAAACAAGTGGCCAGTTTTCACCTACTGCTGCTGATACCAAGGCCGCTAATTCCATTGGCATGCTCATTAATTCCTTATGATTGATATCAGAATTGATAAAAATCCGAACCATCGGTACCGCTGTGCTTAAAGCTATGGAACTACCGATGATCGTTTTAGATGAATCAGTTAATGCCTGCTTGATCTTTACAGGAGGCATCTTGTGGATGAAGATTGTAATGAATACGACAATTGTGAAGATTGTTCCCGGAAGATAAAAGGGCTCAAAAAAGCTACTGATATTTGTCCCCAATATATCTCCCCAACCAACTTTTACGGAACGAAGTACCTCTTTTATTGGTAAAAATTCTAGTCTAGAAATAACAAGAAGTAGTGCTACTAATAAATAAGGAATCCACGCCCTTGTCATGGACAACTGTTTTGGAAGTTTAATTGTGTTTTTCTCCGTTATATGCTTAAAATCCCACGTTTCTTTCGGAATTAAAAAGCCCCTCTTGGCTGCGGGAACGACAATCATTAATCCTACTAGACCTCCAATAATCGAGGGGAATTCTGGTCCTAGGTATTTGGCTACGAAAAATGCTGGTAGTTTAAAACTTAGCCCTGCAAATAATGCAAATTTCCACATGGCCAAGCCTTCCTTCCAAGAACGGTTTTCTCCAAAGAAACGAGTAAGCATTGTGACTAAAATTAATGGAATAAATGTGCCAATAAATAGGTCCATACTTTCTGCTGATTCAGCAACTAAATGTAAATATTGTTGAATTCCATCAATCTCAATGACACCAGAAGCTTGGTTCGCAATTTCGCCACCTTGGTGCAACCCTTGATTAACACCTACATTCACTGGTGTTCCGACTGCACCAAAGGAAACGGCACTACTATCTGCCACTAAGGACAACACTACGGCAGCCATGGGTGGAAAGCCTAGTGCAACCAAGAGTGGTGCACAAATGGCTGCTGGTGTACCAAAGCCTGCTGCACCTTCAATAAATGAACCAAACAGCCATGAGATAATAATTAATTGAACACGCTTATCTCCAGAAATATTTATAAATCCATTTCTAATCGTATCCATGGCACCACTATTTGACAAAGTATTTAATAAAAGGATGGCACCAAATACGATCCAAAGAATGGATACTGTAATAATTAACCCTTCTATTGTCGCTGCCATGATTTGTATAAAGGGTATTTTCCAAATGAAGTATGCTAAGATTGCTGTAATCAAGAAACTGATTGGCATCGCTTTTGTTGCAGGTAGTCTCATTAAAACTAAAAACAGGAAAACAGCGATAATCGGCATGGCAGCCGTAATCAATTCAAGTACATTCATGAAAACCTCCATGTTTAAAATATGCTATATCCTTCCAAATACTAGATGTAAAATATTGTTCCCTAATCCTTGAATCGCATGTTACTAAATTACTCTTCCCTCTCATTATCTAAGTACCTTTCAATTAGTTCAATTGGAAATCCCTTTCGATATAAGGCTTGCTTCATTTTCTGTTCAAATACAAACCCTTCGAACTTTTCATATTTCCTTCTTGCTTTTTCTCCTTGGTAAAGGAGCGCCTCCCATTGAGAATCCTCTTGATCATCATTTTGGATTTCCTCAAGTGCAAGAGAAATAACGTTCCATGTAAATCCTTTTCTAAGTAATGCTTGTTCTATTTTTTGTTTCTGTTCAATGAAGGAAACTTTTGTCCCTTTTTTCGCATGTTTGCCGACAAGTTTAATAGCGGTCTGTAGTTGTTGCTCCTGACTATATTCTTCAAGGCTAGCTTCAATTAATGAAGGATTAACTCCTTTTTCTTGCAACTCTCTTTTAATGACTTCAGGGCCCTTATCAGTTGTATTCATCTGCGTGCGAACGTAGGCAATAGAAAATTCTTCGTCATTCAGATACTTATACTCTTTTAACTTATGTATGATTTCATGAACAATCGGGAGATCCCATTCTTTTGTGATTAAATAATCCATTACTTCTTTTTCTGATCTCATACGATGTGAAAGATATTGATAGGCTACATTGGTTCCTTTTTTGACCTCATCGTCAAATTGAATTTCTGACAAATCAAATTCATCAAGCTCTAAACCCTTTTTAAGTTGAAATTTAATTAATACATTTTGATCAACACTAAATGCATATTCTTCTCCGCCCTTTTCATCTTCAAAAAAAATATTAAATCGCTCATTGTTTTTCTTTTGAGTTGTGATTTTTTTAATTACTGGCATTTGTTTCACCTTTTTCAATTAATATTTTTCATTTAGAGGAAACCGTCTAAAAAAATCGAATTAATAAGGTAGATAGAATCCTTTTCTAGTCTTAGTATAAGCGATAGTTCATACATTTTTAAATGATAATCACTACCTGAGGAGGGCCGTCAATGAAGATTGCGATTGCGGGTGGAACTGGGTTTGTTGGAAAAGCACTCACAACCCACTTTTTAAATCAAGGTGACACCGTCTATGTTCTTACAAGACATAACCACCATACATCCAAACATTCGAACCTTCACTATATTCAATGGTTAAATGAACATAGTCAACCAGAAAATGAAGTCAAGGATCTAGATGTGATGATTAATCTTGCGGGTGAATCCATCAATAGTGGCAGATGGTCAGAAGAACGAAAAAAGAGAATTACCCAAACAAGGTTGTATGCAACTGAACAAGTTCTGGAATTTCTAGAAAAGATTAATCAACCTCCTTCACTTCTCATCAATGCGAGTGCGATTGGAATTTATGGAACGTCCTTAAGTGAGACCTTTGTAGAAACATCGAAATTTGGAACTGATTTTCTCGCTAAAACTGTCACAGCATGGGAATCTCATGCTAATAAAGCCCAAGACCTCGGTATGAAAGTGGCATTGATGCGTTTTGGCATTATTTTGGATAAAGAAGAAGGTGCGCTTCCAAGAATGTCGCTTCCTTATCGTTTGTACATGGGTGGAACGGTTGGCTCTGGACATCAGTGGCTATCCTGGATTCATATTGACGATGTTGTAAGAAGTGTTCAGTTTGTCATTGATCAGCAGCTATCTGGACCATTTAATATCACTTCACCTTCACCAATGATGATGAAAGATTTTGGTCAACTAATTGGAAAGGTGCTCGGAAGACCCCACTGGATTCCTGTTCCTGGTATCGCCTTGAAGTTGTTATTGGGAGAGATGAGCATGCTAGTGTTGGAAGGACAAAAGGTGATTCCCGAGAACCTCATGAAGAATGGATTTTCATTTAAATACGAAGAATTGGAGGGTGCCCTTCATACGATTTTTAAAAGGTGACAAATCGTTGAAACTTACAGAAAAAAATAGTATTGAGTGTATACCTATTGCTATTTAAATTATCATATAATGTAGTGATAAACACCTTAAATCTCAATCGATTTTTCCCCTTTCGACTCATACTTACAAAAAACGACTTCTTCCATTCTCTTTCGTCGAAAAGAGTAAAAAAGTTTCATTATTTTCCACAAAAAAATGATTAAAAAATAGTATCTTTTTTACGTGATTTCAAGTAATATACGGAAGTGACTATTTTTTAAACTGGTAATTAAAACAAAATATATACTTAAATTATCCAACAACCGTTGCTATTGTTGTTGAATACATTTAGGGAAGGCAAATGGTGCGCCACCAGTATAACTGGTTCTAGTGGGTTCGATTCCCACCCCGAAATTTTTTTTAATACTAAAAAATTTCGAGGGTGGGACGACATCACTAGTCTGTCCTCGATTTGGAGGGGATAATTATGCTGAAAAAACGTGATCTACAAGATTGTCAGGCTCTTTATGAGTTCATGGTGCACCCAGATGTCTTTCCTTTTGTGCGTCAAAAAGCATATTCATATGAAGAGTTTTTATTTTTAACGAAACAAACCATTGAAGCAGAAGAGCGTGGTGAATTGATTTCACGTACCATTTTAGATGAATGGGGCTCTCCAATCGGGACGATTAATTTATTTGATATCCAAGACAATGCGGGTTTCCTTGGAACATGGTTAGGTAAACCATACCATGGCAAGGGCTACAATAAACCTGCGAAAGACGCATTTTTCAATGAGTTGTTTTACGAACTATCCATTCAAAAAATCTTTATGAGAATTCGAAAAGTTAATGTCAGATCAACGATGGCAGCTGAAAAACTACCCTATGTGGTTTTAGCCAATGAAACACGTAAAGCTTTATTAGATGAAATTAATGCTGGTCAAGATATTTACAATTTATACGAAGTGTCAAAAGACTTATACACACTTCATACTTTACGTACTGGGCATACAATCGAAGAAGAACATCAGTTAAAAGAAGCTTAAGATGTTTCAGGTATCCAATTTTTTTGGATACCTTTTTTGTTTTGAAATAATTGATTATGGACAAAATAATAGTAAATTATAGAAAGTGAGGAATGTGTTATGAAAGAAAAACGTCGTGAAAAATCGAAAAGTACTTTAAGTAGTTCACAAGAGGTTACATATTCAAGAGATTTTAAAATGGCTGATCGTGCTGGTGGTTATGTAGAAAAGAGATCAAAGCATTAAACGTAAATACTTCCATTCATGTATGTTTTTAAACTTCACATCCTAGAAAAGAGAATGGTTGCATGCAACCCTTCTTCCATTACGCATATTGGAGTGATTGGACATGGCACGTAAAAACGAAAATTCAATTAGCAATGCGAATTCACCACACATTCCTGAAAGCATTAAATCTGACGGGATCGATGTTGAATTCTCCCCTGAACTAGCGGACCAGGATGATTTAGAGGCACAAGCAAGATCTGATGCCGCTGATGCTAGAGCACATAACCAAAATAAATAAAGAATACTAGGCGGGTGCCAAACCTTTAGGTGCTGACAACTACCTAGTGCACTTATGTGTTCAGAACTTATGTATATAAATTCTGACAGCTAAATAAAGAGGCTTCTTTATAATGAGACTACCTGTTAGTAACTCATTATTAAAGTGGCCTCTTTTTTGTGGATATCTTATTCGTTTTTTTCAAAACACATAATGATTTCTGAATAAATCGGAGTTGTGCACAACTTTATCCACAGTTATGTGGATAAAGTGGATATGTTATAAGAACCCTTCATTAAGACTAGATTATTTCCCATCCACAGAATCCCCTGTTTTTTACATAACTTCTGTGGATAATGTTAATAAGTACCTTTATCTATTGGAATGATGGCAAATTTCTTGTGGATAATTTTCAAGCCTCTTTTCCTTCTTTATTATACTGAACTAGCTTTTCAGGAACCCTTTAGGCTATACATCATATCATATGAGGGAGTGTGTTTTTTTAATTAAGATATCACACGTCTTAAAGGAGGAACAGGGTTATGAAATATTCGATTACAAGAGATTATATCCGGATGGGCAATTCAAGGTCTGGTCAAAAAATCTCTAAAGTAATCTTTATTGTAAGCCATGATACAGGAAATCCTGGTTCAACTGCTTATAATAATCGAAATTATTTTGATCGCCAGCAGCCTTCTGCTTCTGCCCATACCTTTATTGATGATAAATATATTTTAGAAATTATTCCACTAAATGAAAAGGCATGGCATGTTCGTTATGATCGAACTGTGGATAATCGATTATTTGGTGCAAACGCAAATGATGCAGCAATTGGGGTGGAATTGTGCCACGGTGGTTCGATTAATTTCCAAGAAGCTTACAAGCGCTACGTCTGGTACCATGCTTATTTATGTGACCGATTTAATTTAAAACCAAGAGAACATATTGTTCCACATAGTCGATTAGATCCTGAGCGCCGAACAGACCCACTAAATGCGCTTCAACCACGAGGAATTACATGGACTAAATTTCTTGAAGATGTAGTTACATCACTTGCAAACGACTTTGGCAAAGGGGCCACTACTTCTTCTCCACCAAGTCAATCACAGCCAAAATCACAACCACTACAACAGCCTCAACCACAGGTTAAGGGAGTAACAACGACACTCCCATTGAAAAAAGGAGATCAAGGGCAATTCGTCAAAGAAATACAGCAAGATTTAATAAAGGCTGGATTTTCATTACCAAGGTATGGTGCCGATGGGGAGTTTGGTGATGAAACAGAAAATGCGGTTAGACAATTCCAACGAAAATACGGACTTAAGGTTGATGGTTTGGTGGGGCCACAAACGTTAAAGAAGTTAAATGAAGTTGTAAATGCAAAACAAGCACCAGCACCTAAAAAAAGAGTAACCCTCCCACAGGTTGTTTTACGTAGAGGCTCTCAAGGGGAAAATGTAAGAAGAGTACAACGTGCACTCAGAGATCTGAATTTCAATCCAGGAAAGATTGATGGAGTATATGGCCCAAATACCGAAAGTGCGGTTAGACGATTCCAATCCATGTTCAAGGAGTTAACAAATGACGGAGTCTATGGACCAAAAACAAGAAGTGTAATGGAAAGAGAATTGAATAAATAAATGATTAAGGGGCTAACTAAACAAGGATTTAGAAAGCCCCTATCATATTACATGACCACTAAACAGTGACTGCTTTGTCTTTTCTTACTTTTTGGATAAGACTACGTATATAAGGTAAAGCATAGCGGTCTAAACCAAATTTTCCTGCATTTGCACCTGCTACTAAAATAAATATCGTTAATAAAACCATTTGGGCGTTTGTACTTACTGTTCCAGAGAATAAAAATGCAAAGTTCATGGCTGCTCCCATTAGGGCTGAGAATGTAGTGAAAATACCAAAAATAAGTGCAATACCAACTAAAACTTCTCCCCAAGCCACTAAGATTGAAAATAATCCAGCATTCGGTAAGGCCACGCTTTCTAAAAATCCAGCCCACCAACTTTGAACAGCAGGATGATCCCCCGTTGCTTTTCCTATTGCGCCTTGAATGAACCCAGTTGCATCGAAATCACCAAACGCTTTTCCCCAACCAGCTGTTAGCCAAGCATAACCAAGATACACGCGAAATACGGTAAGAATCACAGATGCACTAAAATTTTCTCTCAACCATCTTACAACCATAACACTCACTCCCTAAACGATATTATGATATTGATTACCTTACATTTACATTTTATTATTTTTATGGTAATTCCGGACTTGATTTGTGCACCAATTCACATATCATTAACAAATATATGAATTTTTTTCGACTTCACAAAATTTCCATTGATTTTAAGCAAAACTCTGTTCAACCTCTCAACCCTATGATATTATATGAAATATTCAGACACTATTTTTGAATAATTAGGGAGGAATTCACATGCTTCGTTTTTCTGCTGCTTTTGTTATGGGATTTGTGTTGATTGTCGTTGAAGCCATGATTGTCATGAAAATTAAAAATTACACAAGCATCTATTTTGGCAGCATTGAACAGCTTGTAGGTGTGTACATGATGAATTTCTTTTTAGTCTTTGTCATCCTAACAGATATAAAACGATGGATTGAAAAACGAGAAGAAGCAAAAGCACAAATGGAAGGATAACCTTCATTTTGCTTACATAAATATGATCATTTCAAGTAAGCAAATACTGCTTACTTTTTTATTTGCACAAACCGGGACATCTTACGTCCCACTTTGGGTGCCAGGCACCGCGATCGGGACGTAAAAAGTCCCGATGCTGGTGCCTGGCACCTCAAAAGTGATATATTGAAGGAAATTAATCAAACGTTTGTATAAAATGTACCTTAAAATCAAACAATCGTTTAATTGAAATTAAAAACATAAGTATAAGAATGTAAGGGAGCGACAATATGATACATAAATTAGACCTTCATCCAAGTTATTTCCACGGTTCCTTTAGCAAAGACTATCAACCGATAGTAACTGTTAACTCTGGTGATACGGTTCAATTAAAAACGCTTGATATTCAGTGGGGGTATTCTGCTTCTAAAAATGAGGAAATTGTAACCTATACGTCAAGGGAACAAGAAGATAAGCCTGGTCACCCGATCATTGGACCAATTGCGATTAAAGAAGCAAAGCCAGGAATGGTTTTAGAAGTTAGGATTAATGAATTGATCCCTGGCTGGTATGGTCGTAATTGGGCTGGCGGGATACAGAATTGGCAAAATGATAAGCTTGGATTAGTTAAGACAGAAAAAGTTCAAGTCGATTGGGAGCTTGATTCCACAACTATGACGGGAAGCTGTAGAATTGGCAAAAAACAATTTCATATAGGCCTTCAACCATTTATGGGACTGATGGGTGTTGCTCCAGCTGAACCTGGCGTCCATTCAACACCACCTCCTCGTTATTGTGGTGGAAACATTGATTGTAAGGAGTTAGTTCGAGGGACAAGTTTATTTTTACCTATCTCTGTTGATGGAGCACTTTTTTCAATTGGCGATGGACATGCTTTGCAAGGTGACGGCGAGGTTTCAGGAACAGCCATCGAATGTCCAATGGATTTAGTCGATATTACCTTAATCGTTAGGGATGATATGGAGCTAACTATGCCAAAGGCATTAACACCAACAAGCTGGATTACCTTTGGGTTTCATGAAGATCTGAATGAAGCGACAGCTGTTGCTCTTGATGAAATGGTTCAACTTATTTCTAAACATTACAATATTGAAAAAGTTGAAGCAATGGCATTAGCAAGCGTTGCAGTTGATTTACGCATAACCCAGGTCGTTAATGGAGTAAAAGGTGTTCATGCTGTTTTGCCGAATGGAGCAATTCGATAGATACAAAAAGGACTCTCAATTGTAGAGTCCTTTTTTACGCTTATTCCTCAGCCATACGATTTTTAAACGCTTCTTGTGTTACTAAGTATTCCGCTTCCTCTGGATTGTTTTTTCCTTTTACCATCTTGCCGCTCTGTGGAAGCTCCCCAGGATGACCTTTTTTCTTATGTTCAAAATTTTTTCCACGTGCCACTTTATTAACCCCCTTCTACTTTATACATACTCAGTTTTTTCAAAAGTTGGTGTAGCTATGCATCAATTGTTCAAAACCAAAACAGAGATAAAGAAAACTCGGTGATTGGCATTCCATAAGGTGAAGACAGAGGCGTAGTTGCACTAATGCGTACAGAATTTATGTATGTAAATTCTGGTGTAGCTAAAAAAATAGTCTATTTACATCATTAGCTTGTATAATATAGTTGTAACTTTATAAATGGAGGGAATATATAATTGATGAAAAAGTTATTTGCAGTATTCATTACAACCGCTCTTTTATTTTCACCTGTTGGAAACATTGTGTTTCATGATCATTCGACAACTGTGGAAGCAAAAGGCTATAAGTCAGGCAAAAAAAGCTTTAACACAACGAACAAAACAACAACAAATCAATCAAATGTTCAAAATAAAAAGGAAGATACAACGACAAATTCTTCTACAACTACGACAAATACAAAAGGCGGCGGTTTTTCCTCAGGTGGTTTGATGAAAGGCTTAATGATCGGTGGTCTAGCCGGCTTGCTATTCGGTAGTCTATTTGCGAATATGGGGATCCTTGGGTCTATCCTAGGCTTCATGATTAATGTGTTAGCCATCATTGTTTTATTCGTCGTCATTCGAAAGGTTTTTTCTCTTCTTAAGGATAGAAAGAAAAAAGAGGATTCGAATCCATGGAGAAGTTAATCCTTTTCGAACAAGATATTATCAATGCTGTTTGCGTGTATACATCCCGCAAAAAAAATGTGATGCCTGAAGAAGTTGAAGTGGAATTAATGCATGATGATGATAAAGGTTTCACAGCAGAAGCTTTTGTTCATGGTTATAAGCAAGATCTTGTTACACGAGACTTAATAGAGTCTATCCGTATATGGATTGATGAATATTTGGGTAAAAACCGAAATGCAGGTATTCGTCTAGTTTTAGA
This sequence comes from Bacillaceae bacterium, assembly GCA_041640535.1. Classification (GTDB taxonomy): domain Bacteria; phylum Bacillota; class Bacilli; order Bacillales; family Bacillaceae_L; genus Litchfieldia. Next base: position 1,696 of record JBEQAC010000039.1, on the reverse strand, counting down.
TGATGAAGAAGGAATTATAGCTGAGATAAAATAATTTTGATGTAGTTTTTGAAACAATACAATTAATGAACAGACCAAATCTGCCTTATATGATTTGGTCTGTTTTTGCTTATTAGAATGGGATAACCCTTGAATTTGGACTACTTCTAGTTTGTTTTCTGTTTGTCTGAAGGGGGCTCACATTCGGACTGACAACAGACCATATCCTGCTTACCTGTCCGAAGTACTCTCGCCTTCGGACTCACACCACTCCTGCTCTTGCTCCTTCTGTCCGAATCATCCTCACCTTCGGACTCACACTACCCTGTTCTTGCTCCTTCTGTTCGAATCAACCTCGACTTCGGACTCACACTACACCTGCGCTTGCTCCTTCTGTCCGAATCAACCTCGACTTCGGACTCACACTACTCCTGTGCTTGCTCCTTTGTCCGAATCAACCTCGACTTCGGACTCACACTACTCCTGCGCTTGCTCCTTCTGTCCGAATCAACCTCACCTTCGGACTCACACTACTCCTGTGATTGCTCCTTTGTCCGAATCAACCTCGACTTCGGACTCACACTACTCTTGTTCTTGCTCCTTCTGTCCGAATCAACCTCGACTTCGGACTCTCACTACTCCTGCTCTTGCTCCTTCTGTCCGAATCATCCTCACCTTCGGACTCTCACTACTCCTGCGCTTGCTCCTTTTGTCCGAATCAACCTCGACTTCGGACTCACCCTACTCCTGCTCTTGCTCCTTCTGTCCGAATCAACCTCGACTTGGACTCTCACCGACCATATCCTGCTTATCCTGTCCAAAACAAACCTGCCCCTTCCAACTAACAACAACCTTTAGACCATTAATCTGATTGACAAAGCTAAAGATGATATAGCTCCTTCAATCAAAAATCTTAGCTATAACCCCTGCGACAATAACAACAATAATGGCTCCAAGCAAAGCAGGAACTAATGCAAATCCGACTACTACTGGACCAAATGTTCCAAATAAAATTGGACCAAGCCATGCTCCAATAAATCCTGCTATAATTGCTCCAGCCCAATCTCCCGGCATACTAAATGGAGACAGCTTATCCGCAACCGTCCCAATGACAAGTGCAACAACAGCAGTAAGAAGAAACGTTAAAATATCCATTCAAACAACTCCTTTTTTCTAGCTTATGCTTTTCATTTTCGGAGAGTTCTGGATGGATAATAGAATCCGCACTAGTTTATGATCGCTTTATGCCGTAAGAGGCGACGGTTCTAGGCTTCCATGAAGCACTAGAACCGTCCCCATGCATCCTACCATCATGGTTATTAATTCAACGAAAAGATAGTTTTTTTGTCTAAAGAAGTTATTGCGTTAAAAAATGGAAAATAACTGGCTTAGTGCCAATCATTTAGCATTTAAGTGTATAGATGCAATAATTATGAAAAAGGTTTATAAATGAAATAGTCAAAATCGGCATATAAATTATTTCCTGATGTATCCTGACATTGCATACCAACAAATGCTCCTGTAAAGAATCCCCCTCCTTGTATATAATCATCTGATAATTTATATGATTCAAATGTTATAGGTATTAATATCCAGCTTTCCCCGTCAAATGAATATGAATATTTGTAAACATCTGTCCTTACGTCCACACGAAGGTAGACAAATTCAACTTCGTCAGGAATAATAATCTCTTTTCCTTTAAATGGTTGATGAAAAG
>JBEQAC010000038.1:0-19619 GCA_041640535.1 Bacillaceae bacterium | reverse complement strand
TTTAATTGAGAAACTTGATCATACATATCTTTAACAGATGTTTTATCACCTATATAACAAGATAGATCACAACGAAACCAATAATTACAAGATTTAATATAGAACTCACAACTCTTCTTTAGTGAATAATAATTGACCACTTGGTCACTATCTATCGTAAGAATAACCAACGAGAGAGTATGATCAAGTTGAATATAAGTACCATTATTTTCATTTTCTATGATTAATTCTTGTGCTGAATTCTTCAATGCGTATCCAAGCATTTTGCGCTCGTGAAGAGATAAGTCACTATGCCACCGTTGAATCCCGATTAAAATGGGAATAAATACTATTTTCTTAGATAAATTTATATTTCTATCAGAAGCAATACTCTTAATAGTGTCGAAATTATTCGGTATAGAATAGTTGATAATATCTAACCAAAACTGTTCAATAATTAAGGGATGATGTTGATTCCACAACCGCTTAAAATAACTTACCTGTTCCATGTCTTTAGATACACTAATTTGCTGCTTTGCTTTTTGTATAACTTGTTCCAATTCCTCAACTTCTACTGGTTTTAACAAGTAATCGATACTACCTAGCTGAATCGCTTTCTTTGCATAATTAAAGTTTGCATGACTCGTTAAAAATACACATTCCATCATTAAATTATGATCTTTTATCCATTTCAAAAGGTCTATTCCGGTTCCTTGCGGCATTTCAATATCACACAGAATGATATCAATTCGATTGTTATTTATGACATCTTTTGCCTGGCGAACATTATTAGCTGTGAATATTTCACTAATTTCTAATTTATCTTTATCAATATCAGCTTTTAACCCTTCTATAAACAAATATTCATCATCAACAATCAGCAAATTATACATATTAATTTACCTCCTCTTAATCTAGTGGAATTAATATTTCTACTAATGCCCCAGAAGTATTATTGTTTCTAAAAGAGATTTTTGCTTTATTTCCATAAAGTAGACATAATCTTCTGGAAACATTCCAGATACCAATGTGTTCACCTTTTTTGTTCATAATACTTTCATTTTGATTTATTACAGATAAAACATCTTCGGAAAATCCTCTTCCCGTATCTGAGATCACTATTTTCATATATGGCCTAAAATTCACTTCACAATGATTAACTTCAATTGAAATTTGTAATTTTTCATCTAAGGTCATAGCGTGTTTGATTGAATTTTCAATAAATGTTTGAATTACTAATGGTGGGACTGGTGTATTCATTAGATCATCTGGTACATAAATGTTATAGTTGAAATTTTTTGGATAACGCAATTCCTGAATATGCAAATAGTTCTTTGTATGGTTTATTTCGTCTTCTAACTCAACAAATGTCAAGTTATCCCTAAACATAAACTGAAAATATCGAATTAAAGAGAGCGTCATTTTTTTTATAAGTTCATAATCCCTTAACTTAGCTAAGCTATATAAAATATTAAGTGAATTCATAAAAAAATGTGGGTTTATTTGTAGCTGCAGTCGTTGTAGTTCTTCATGCTGTTTGTTAATTTGTTCTTCATAAACCTCAATTTTTAATTGTTCAATTTGTGTCAGCATTTTATTAAATGTATCGTAAACTAGCTTGTATTCATCTGATGTCTTATTCTTTTTAATTCGAAATTTCAAGTTGTTATTTTGGATCTGTTTCATTGCTTCTACTAATCGATAAAGTGGGATAAGAACAATTTTTCTTAATATCATAAAACTAATCGGTATCACAATAATCGATGATAGAAATATAAGGATGCTCATTCTCTGCAAGAACGGTATATTTTCTAAAATTTCATTATTTGGGATAATAGAAACAAGACTAAAACCACCCATTTCTGATGGTTCACTAATTAATACATGTTTATCATCGAATATCTGTTTGTCATTCCTTTTAAACTCTTGCAATAATAAATTATTTTTTTCAGAAAGGGCCTTATTCGTCATAGCATCCCCTTTATCCGAAATAAATAAAGTACCGCCTTCTCCCCCAAAATCCACCAATTTCTCTGGAATTTGGAGCTTTTCAAGATTAATCCACGAACCAAAGTAAGTACCTTCTCTATTTACAAAATAAATAAGGTAATACTTACCATCGATATAATGGGGCGTCCAATTATTAGATTTGTAGCTTGTACTCTCATCTAGGAATTTTGAAAAATAATTATTTATACGGATCATTTCATCATAATGAGGACGACTATTATAAATATCTAACATATCTTTTCTTTGAGAATTATAGATAAAGAATGAATCGACGATTGGATGCATGATAATTTTTTGTTTTAGTTCATTGGCCATCAATATTTTGGCAGTTGAATAATTTTTATCTGAATTTGTCTGTTCCATTGTAAGGAAGTTTGAGTCTAATGCCACTACATTGTGAATATAGGAAATCGTATTTTCTAAATTATTATCTATTTGGTTCATATACAAAGCCATCATATTATCATACGAATCGGCTACCTGATTCCGAACAACGTTACTGGCGTAAGTGTTACTATAAATCAATAATAAAATTAATGGTGTGGTCATTATTAGAATCGTCATAATAACCTTAAAATAAATTGTATTTAAAGAAAATTGTTTTAATCTTTTAATATCAATAACTCCTTCCAATAACTTTTCTACTATTACTAATTATAACAGTAAACACTCACTTCGAATTAAATTCCACGAAAAATTCAGACAACAACTGAAGTAGTGACACTGTGATATAGAATCAACTAACTCATCATGTCCACTATCAAACAAAAATGCGTAATATGAAGGAAGGAAAAGCCCATCAAAGTGGACTTTTCCTTATTTTCACTTTATTAAATTTAACCTTTTACGCCTCCGATCGCGATCCCTTTCTTTAAATACTTTTGAAAAAATGGATATGCAATTAACATAGGAACAACTCCAATGGCAGCGATCGCCATTCTTACAGAAGCACTAGGTAGGTTGGCCATCGCATCACTTGACTGGCCTGCTATATCGTTAGTTTTCAGAAATTGTATATCTTCTAATATTTGATTTAATAAAACTTGCAAGCTGTAAAGTTTTGTATCTGTCAAAAACACAAGCCCATTCATCCAATCATTCCAGTAAATAACTGCTTGGAATAGTCCTATTGTTGCCAAGATTGGAGTGGCAAGAGGTAATATAATGGACCATAACGTTCTCCACTCACCCGCTCCATCTATTCTTGCCGACTCAATCAACGAATCAGGAATGGACTCTTTAAAAAATGTTCTCATTAACAACACATAAAACCCGTTCATTAATAACATTGGCATAATTAAAGCCCAAATTGTATTTTTCAGATCGAGAATTTGTGTATAAACAAAATAGGTTGGAACTAATCCCCCATTAAATAATAATGTGAAGAATACAATAAATGCGAAAAAGTTCTTCATAGGTAAATCCTTACGTGATAACGGATAAGCTAATAGTGCAGTAGTCGTTAGACTTATCGTTGTTCCCACCACAGTAACGAATATAGTGATTCCATAAGATCTTGCAATCGCCTCTTTTGTGTTCCATAAATATTGATAAGCTTCTAAGCTTAATGCTGATGGAAAGAAACTATAACCCTCTTCAATGATGGTAGATTCAGCTGTTAGTGAGGATATGATTAATAATACTAATGGAACAATTGCCATTATAGATAGAAAGATCATTATGGAATGACCATAAAATTGCCACCTTTTTTCTTCACTCATCATGCAACCTCCTTAAAATAATGCATCTTCTTTTCTAACCTTCCGAATAATAAAATTAGCAGTTAAAACCAGTATGAATCCGACACAAGATTGATATACACCAGCCGCAGTTGCCATACTTACATCACCTAGTCCTAATAACCCTCTAAATACATACGTATCAATAACGTTCGTCGTATCATATAACATACCGGAATTCATTGGAACTTGATAAAATAAACCAAAATCAGCATAGAATATTCTTCCAATAGCAAGTAAAGATAATAAGATAATGACTGGTAATATTAATGGGACAGTAATCTTAAATATCTGTTGTACCTTGCTTGCTCCATCAAGTTTTGCTGCTTCATAATATTCCTCATTGATACCAATTACAGCCGCAAAGAAAATGAGCGTGTTAAACCCTATCCCTTTCCAAAGATTTACAGAAGTCAGAATATATGGCCAATACTGTGGTTCCATATACCAGGATACTCGCTCAGCGCCCAAAGCTGGTAATATACTATTATTCATAAAGCCAGTATCTAAACTTAAAAATGCATACCCAAGATAGGCAATAATAACAAAAGAAATTAAATGTGGGATTAAAATGACACTTTGATAAAAGCGAACGAGAACTTTATTTTTAATTTCATTCAATAAAATTGCTAAACTAATAGAAATAACCATTGTAAGAATAATAAATACGATATTATAAGCGATGGTATTTCTAGTAATGATCCAGGCATCTCCTGTTCTAAATAGAAATTCAAAATTTTTAAACCCTACCCATTCGCTTTCCAATATACCTATGGCAAAGTTTACTTCTTTAAAAGCGATGACCATACCTAACATCGGTAAATAATTATTGATTAAAAAGTATAACAAACCTGGTATCATCATGATAAAAAGCGGTATATATCTTTTTAATTTTGTTTTCCTGTTAACAGTTACAGCAATTTGGTTCTTTACTTGAAGTTGTTGATTGTCTCCTACTGTTGCACGCTCCATATGATCCCTCCTAAATGACTAATTTCCTTTATAATATCCATTTTGAGACTATGTTTCTAGCAGTTTACCGACTAACTTGTTAACGCTTTCATGACATGGTTGCATTTTTCCTCTATTTAAGTAACTTACACTAACTTTCTACATAGAGCTTCGTTAATACCAACATAATTAATTTATAGTAAAAGAATAGAAATCAATTGAACCATCACCTTGGTAAGTAAAATACAGGGCATTTATACCATTAATTAACGTGATAGGCGCTGTCCACATGCACCATTCTTCCCCAGTAGAAATAGGAATACTTGTCACCTTTTCTCCACCAAGTGTAGTGCTCACATAAAATTGCCCTTTACCAGTTCCTCTAACTTTTACTGAGATCTGGGAAACACCCTCAAAATCAAAGTACTTAAATCCCACAATTGAACCATCTGTCAAGTTAGCAATATACTGATTAGGATTACTTTCCCTATCTTCTCCTTCTTGTGTGAAATAAGGATGGAATTCTTCAATTTCACCACCAACTTCATAATGAACCGCCCCAAATTTACTCATCAAGTTACATGCAACAGATGTTAGATATACCCCATTTCCGATCAGTGGACCTCCATTTAGTCCACAACTTGTCATTTCTACTTGTTTGATGCTTCCATCGGATTCAATTTGAATTTCTTCTGCACATCCCTGTCGAGAAAATGGATGCTTATTCGTCTGTCTATGATAGAATACATACCATTTCTCGTTTATTTCGACAATACTACCATGATTTGTACCAGTGTAATTTAGTGCTTCCTTATTATCCTTATAATTGATATCACCGTTAGAGATAATCGTTCCACCATACCGAAAGTCTCCAACCGGACTTTTAGATGTTGCATAACATAGTTCGTGCTTATTAATGGAAGAATAAATAAAGTAGTATGTATCCCCATACTTTCTCATGGAAGGTGCTTCAAAAAATTCATGTCCCTCAAAGGAAGTGCCCGCACCACGTAACTTATCTGGAATAATATACTTAGGGTCCTCTTTTACAGTAATCATGTCATCTTCTAATTCGATGACCATACCACCCTTAATCGTTTGTTCTTTCACCCCAAATTTCTTCCATGGAAAATTCACTGGACAGAAACCAGAATATAAATATACTTTTCCATCATCATCGATGAATACTCCCGGATCATACTGAAACCCATCGCCTTCGCGACCCCCAAGTAGGGTACCATCTTGGTAATGAACATGCCCGTAAAATTCGTATTTACCTGCAGGAGAATCACATACTGCCACTGCAATAACTCCTAGGAAATCAAAGGCATAATATAAATAATATCTACCATCCACACCCTTTTGCACATCTGGTGCGAAAAGCTTCTTATCATTACCGCCCATAGGATCTTGAGTTTTTTGATAAATGACTCCTTCATACTTCCAATCACTTAAGTCATTTACTGGAGCGGACCAACATACATAATCATTTTCACAGAACATCTGCCCGTTAAACTTGTCATGACTTCCATACACGTACAACCTGTAATCGAATACGTACGGCTCACCATCTGGAACATATTCATAATTTGGTAAATATGGATTAAATACTTGAATTTTCATGGACACCTCCGTATTTTAAAAAAAGTAGTTCTATTAAGTTAATATTTTATGAATCCCTTGTTACTAATCCTGTATCGTTTTGTCATTTGTTATTAACGCTAAACTAATTGTTTAACTTTTATATTCTATCTTTTAAAAAGAAGGAGTTACTAATGTAACCCCTTACTTTTAATCACCAATTCATTTTCAAATCACACCCAAGTGGGAAGTCGTTATCAAACCGTAATAACTGCTACCCATGGCCCTGAACCTGGTGTGTTAAGTGGGATCTTTCCTTGTACTCTAAATGACATATTAGTCTCCCAAAAAATTACTTTTTCATCCCACTTTACTTTAACCTTCTCAGGAGTTAACCATTCACTTTCAGAGATATTTAGCCACTCAAGTGTCATTTCTTCACTATAACTCCAAGTAATCAAGTCAACTGACCCACCGTCTGGAAAATATACAGCATATTTCTTTCCAATGTTTGCATTACAATATGCTTCATTATCTTTTCGATTATCTAGAAGATTATTGTTGGGTTCACAATGATAAATATCAAATTTTTCGATTAATTTACTCATAGACAACAGTTGTATTCTAGCATCTTTTGTTAGACCTATCCCCCAATACATGGTATCCGGTCTATGAAAACGTGCAGATGCACATCCACCAATAATATCCCTCCAAAAACGCTGTATTGCTTCTTCTTTAGTTCCAGCATATTTGTTAAAGGTAAAAATGGGTCCTGACTCTTCACCTTGACTCCCATATATTTTTTCATTATTGATTGGAACAACTCTATTAGAATTGACAATAGTCCTTAATGACATAAGCATATCCCAATGACCTTGGCCTGTGGACCCATTTGCATCTTGATTAATTTGAGATATATCTACAAATGAATAGAGGTCTTTATAGTAACACAATGCTTTAACTGAACCTTCTGCATGCAATTGCATGGTTGTTATTTCTATTTCCTTTTGTTGGTTCCTAGCTTTGGTTAATAGTTTTTCAGCCCAATAATTCTCCCACTCTAAACCTGCCCAACTCTCATTATTAATGTTATATAATACATGATTGTAATTTAGTGTAGTTTCTAATAATTTTTCAACATATTTATTCTGATAAGACAAAACTTTCTCATTTTTATTTGTTACTGTGTTAAAAAAATCACTCTTAGTGCTTAAGTCGTTTACTTCATAATTAACATTGCACTTCGAATTCCAAGGATGTACATCCCATAATTTTTGTATTGTTAAATCCCACTGATCCCATACGGTCAATTGAACAATAATATCCCTCGTTTTTGTTTCTTCTAGAAAAAAATGTAAACGCTCCCAATACTCATCATTCCATTGGTTTAGATCATAAAGCTTAGGTTCAATTTCCTTAAATGCAAATACATTCCCTTCGTCTCTATCTGACATAGTATTTCTAACAAAGTTTCCTCCTACTGAAATAAGAAGGTCTAAATGATCTGTGAGATTATTATCAGTCCATTGAAATAAATTGTCGTCATCACTACCACCTATCAACAAAATTGGCCTTCCTTTATATTGCCAATAGGATGGATTTTTCGAATACGGTTTAATTCTGTTTTCATTATTCATATTATTTCTACCTCCTGTAAATGGATGAAAAATTTTTAATTAATATTTACTATATTTTTTTATTCCAATTAAAAATAAGTTATTCAAGTCCATATTTCTTAGCATTCTCAACAGCTAAATCTATACAACTCTGCATATCTTCTGATAATAACAACCCTTTTCCCACACAACTTTGAGCATCTTTTTTAATAAGTGCTGTATAGTTTTCAAGACTTCCGTACATCGCTTTCAAACTTTTTTTCGAGAATGGCTCTTCATAGCCATAAATAGAGCAACTAAATGCAAACTCCTGACTTACAGGTGTTGAAGAACGTACGTATTTACATACAGGATAATTTATAAGCGGGAGTCTCCATCCGCCAATCGAATTACCGTTTTCATCTTTTACATTATTTAAATCTGAATCTACTTTTATTGGTTCTTCACTAATAGGTTGCTTCCCCTCTCGAACCCACTTGTACATACTTTGTTGGGCAGCATTAAATACAAACTCAAGTGGGAAATTATTAGGAAATGATTCTTTTCCATAGTAGGAAGAGGAAAAACCTGCTTTTTCAAGGTCACTATCATTTTCATAATACTCATTAGAAGTTTTTAGTGTATTATGACTAGGACCTACAATATCGTAGCACCTATAATACTCTCCATCTTTCATTCTAGAATTATTGTTATTCAGGCTAACATTCTCACTTTCGGTATGTACTTCAATTAAAGGATGTTTAAGTTCTGGTAATGTTAGGTCTAGAACGGTTGGGTCGGTAAAATCTTCCTGACTTAAATTAGGAGTACATAAGCTTACAGCTCCATATGAAAGATATCCGTTAAAAAGTTTGTCATCTCCACAATCATATGCAAAGTCCTTTATAAAACGAATTAAATATCCCCCCGATTGTGACCATCCACTTAAATACTGATAATGATTTCCATATGCTTGAATTGGATTTACATCACTGTCACTCTTTAATAACTTTGCCAAATCAATTAACATATCCCAAAATAGGCCGTCTTCTGTTTCATATGATGAGTGATCTGGTATGTTACCAAGCTTCTCTTTAGGTATATTCTTATTTGGAGTTGGATTAGGATTTTCCCATGATAACGCTGAATAGCGTTCCTGATCAAATTTAAGCATTGCTTTAATTACATTTGGTTTACTTGTAATACCAACATATATATCTCCATTTCTCATCATAAAGTCTTTAGTTAATACCCAATTTCTGTCAATATCATAACCTGCTGTAGAATTTAGTATCTCTATGACAACATTTCCACTAAAAGATTTTACAGCAGCCGGCCTCCGAATGATGATTCTATTAATATATGGAGAATCGGCAAACATTACTCCTTTTTTTCCATCTATCAAACTATATACATTTGCTATTCCATGAATAAAATATTCCTCTTCAATATAACCATTTTCCTTCAGTTTGCATTTTTCTACGGCTGTTCCAAAAGGATGTGATTCTTTTGTTGTCGGTACCAATTCAACTCTCTTCAAATTAGTTCCATATACCAGCTTAGACATTTTATAATTTCTACTACTAAAATATGCATTTGTGTCTATATAATTTTAGTAATAGAATTCACCTCCCTTTCACATATTTATTGGTTATTATATATATATCTTATCAACTAGAAATTCTTTTTCTAACACTCTTAGGACTGTTTTATTAGTACTTTCATGACTTCTGGAAGCACGGGGACGGTTCTCATGCTTCCAATAATGGTTATTAGTTCCTAGCTTTCATCATTAAATAACGCTTTGCAACTGATTCTGATTTTCCCTCTTTGTATTTCACAGGATTGTCTTATAGTAATGTTAGCAAACGCTTTAATTGTTCTTATGAACAAAATCTAATAATAAAAAGCGATGCTTATATTGAGCATCGCTTTTAAAGATGTATTCTCTTAATTCTAGCTATTTTTAATTAGTGATCATTAACAGCTTGGAGAGCTTTTCTTCATTATGATCAATATCGTCAATATAATTTAATTATCTTGATCATTTTTTCAAAATTAAATCCAAATGAATACCAAATACTAAACCTCTACCTTGAGACAGTCAATACTACCCTTTTATACGATGTCAATGGTTGAGCAGCGTGATCCGATGCTTCAAGAATAAAATGAAGAGTTTGTCCATTGATAACATCTGTAGGTAATGTAAACTGGCACGTGACTTCAATCTCATCTTTTATCAACTTAGCAATTTCCGGTGAGCCTGGAGCAGGTACGTTAAATGGATAGGTACGCTCAACCTTAGTAATCGGCTCTTCCCCTAAAGAAAGAAGTTCTACCTTCCCTGGGTATGTACCAGCTTCCTCGTATTGCCACCAGCGACCTGTGAGATGGCCTCCATCAGGATCTTTAACAATTGCCTTTAAGGTAATCGTTTGTCCAGGTTTAACCGTCGTGCTTCCCAAACCAACAACCTCGACTACAGGATGGTGATTGGCATCAGCGTATTCAGGTGTAACCGTCCACTGCATCCTCGCCGCAAAGTCGCGTTGAGCAGCACCGAACCAACGTGAAGAAGAATAGTCTTTCGAAGCAACACCATTTGGGTCAATGTCTTTGCCATTTCGACCTCCCCAGCCACCATAGCTCGCATCCACATGAGCATCAAGACCATTGTCGAGAAGATTCATGTACATAGATGTATCTCCTTCGGATATCCATGATCCAGGCTCTTCAAGCCCTCCATACCATGGCACGTAACCCAGCTCCTTCAGTTGCTCTGCAGTCAACCCAGCAAATCCGAAGAAATCAGCGATATCATTCTTATGCATTTGATTTCCATCACCCCAGACCATATACAGCTCTCCAAACGGTCCGACTTTAGATACATTCTCCCTTGTCCAAGCAGCTGATAGATAATGCTGGTCTTCAGGCTGAACTACTTTACGTGCGAAGTATCCCCAAATCATTGTTGCCATTTCACGGAATTCAATATCCGGCCAATTTGGGCCAATATAGGATGCGTAGACACCATCTTGATCACCAAATGACTGAATGACTACCTTTTTAACAATCTTTTCATAGATATCGTTCCACTGACTACTATTCTTGTATTCCTCTTCAATCGACTTCAAAGCCCTTCCAATCGTTGATTGACCTGCTCCCGTTAATAAATATAGGATGCCAGGCTTATCATCTAGAATTAGTCTTTTAATGAGTTCCGAACCTGGGCTATCCTTAGAAATGTCCCCAGGGAACTCCACGTTGCCCTCATAGATCCGGGAGCGTAATTCATCAGGATGAGGGTAGCCTTCTGCGTGAACCGTAAGATTCGAATAAACTTTAGCATAAGCTTCGACAGCATCGTTCATAAAGAGAGAACCTTCATCCCATCGCCAGCTAGAAATTGGTCCAATTCCATACTGAGAGTGTTCTGACTCCCCACTGAACACTGTCCCCTTTCCGTCACCCTTCCAATGAAAACGACTACTTGAATAAATCAGCCCTTCTGTATCAAACTGATGACTGTAGAGAAAATATCGAATAATCGTATTAAGATCATCAAGCTCTGGGTCGTGCATAACTACGGTACGAAGTTTCTGGTTCCTCGTCAATTTAACCACTCCTTAAATTCTATTTAAATTAAATCTCCTTTAACTAAAACGCTTTCAATCTATTGTAAAACATAAAACTAAACTTGGCTGGTACCAAACCTTTAGGCGCAGGCATGCCATGTTGCAATTATGCTTACCAGAATATATGTATAAATTCTGGTAAGCCAAGAAAAACATAGGAACCCCTAAAAATATTTAGTTTTATTTTATAAAAAAATTTTATTATAATCTATAAACCCAGTCAACACTTTTATACTTTCCAGTTTGGATTATTAGGTCTAACATTGATTTAACTGCTTCATTACCTAATTCATTATTATCTCTTAACAAACTAAACTAACTAAAAAAATACAAAATGTTTATTTTTTTAAAATAAATAAATGTTTTTACTTTATACTAAACTTTTTATAGAAGTCCCGCTAGAATTTCTTAAACAAGTAAAATCAAATGATATTGATATAACCTTGGAACTATTTTACGAAGAAACAGAGTAATTACAATTCCCTTTAAAGGATTCTCATTTGAGGTTAAAAGACATACAAAAAGCTACCACAAAATGGTAGCCGTTGTTTTTAAAACTATTAATAGAACTGATCTATCTTCCTCTTCATTAATGGCTTGAAACTCAGTCTTGTACCATAAGTACCTGATAGTAAAGCTAAGATTGTATCGGTAACCAATCTAGTACACGCTTAATATTAGTATCCCAATATTCCCATTCATGGCCTCCTGGTCCTTCTTCATATGTTAATGGAATAGTAAGTTCACGTGCATAATCTCTGAATCTAACATTATCTTCATAAAGAAAATCTTCTGTACCGCAAGCTTGGAATAACTCCGGCTGTGAAATATTTCTTTCTTTTATTTGTTTTAATAAGTAGAAAAGATCATTATTACTGTTCGGGATATTGGATACATCACCAAATACGGTTTCAAATTTTTTCATTTTGCTTACTAGATCATTCATATCTAATGCTCCCGATAAGGAGGCTGCCGCTGCAAAGTTTTCTGGTTTTCTAAGAGCTAATTTAAATGCACCATATCCGCCTAATGAAAGACCCGCTGCAAAAGTCTCTTCTCGTTTATCTGAAATTGGAAAGGCAGCTTTCAAAAATTGTGGAAGTTCTTCACTAATGTAAGTCCAATAATTCTGACCATGGACCATATCCGTATAGGCACTCATATCTGCATTAGGCATTACAACTGCAATTCCCTTTTCTTCTGCATACCTCTCTATGGATGAAAGACGTAACCAACTCGAATAATCATCGGTTCCTCCGTGGAGTAAGTACAATACAGGAAACCGTTTGGATTCATACGTATAATCATTGATTGTTTCGATATCCACTTTATTCATACCCATTGGTAAAAGTATATTCACCGAAGTCTGCATCATAAGTGCTTTTGATTTAAAGCTAAGTTGAACTAATGCCATAGTAATCTCCTCTTTTCTTTTTTATAGAATTATTAAACTCTTTCTACTACTGTCGCTATCCCTTGGCCTCCCCCAATACACAAGGTGGCAAGACCCATATTTACTTCTCTTCGTCTCATTTCATGTAAAAGTGTTACTAAAATTCTAGCACCACTCGCACCAATTGGATGCCCAAGTGCTATTGCCCCACCATTTACATTGACAATTGACATATCAAAAGATAATTCCTTAGCTACCGCTAATGATTGAGCAGCAAATGCTTCGTTGGCTTCAATTAACTGAATACTCTTCATCTCAATCCCACTTTTGTCCAATGCTTTTCTAACAGCCACTACAGGACCAATGCCCATTATGCTTGGGTCGACAGCTCCAGTCGCATTAGCTTTTATCTTTGCAAGCGGTTTGATTCCTAATAATTCTGCTTTCCTCTTACTCATTAGCACGATTGCAGCAGCACCATCGTTAATTCCTGAAGCATTTCCAGGCGTAACTGTTCCAGCTTGTTTAAAACTTGGCTTTAGTTGGCTGAGACCCTCCATTGTCGTTCCTTTTCGTGGAAACTCATCCGTTGCAAAGGTAATATCTCCATGTTTACTCGGAATGACGATTGGGACAATTTCTTCCTCAAATTGACCATTTTGTATCGCTTCTACAGCTTTTTGTTGGCTAAATACCGCATAGGCATCCTGCTCCTCTCTAGTAATCCCATATTTCTGGCTTAAATTCTCAGCAGTGACACCCATATGATAGTCATTAAATGCACACCAAAGGCCATCCTGTATTAGGCTGTCAACTAATTTGGCATCTCCCAATCGATATCCAGATCTAGCTTTTTCTAGTAAATATGGTGCTCTAGACATATTTTCCATACCACCAGCAACTACCACATCTGCTTCACCTAGCAATATCGACTGCGTTCCAAGATGGACAGCTTTCAGTCCCGATCCACATACTTTATTTACAGTAAAAGAAGGTACTGTTTCTGGAATACCTGCTAACATCGATGCTTGTTTTGAAGTATTTTGACCAAGTCCAGCACTTAAAACGTTACCCATAATAACTTCATCAACATCAGAACCATTTACTTCTGCTCTTTTCAATGCCTCTTGAATGACAATAGAACCTAGTTTAACAGCATCAATACTTGCCAATGCGCCATTAAACTTTCCAATTGCTGTCCTTACTGCACTAACGATTACAACCTCATCACTCACACATTCTCAACCCCTTTTAAGTTTAGTCACTATTTTAAAAGCTGGAATATCTTAAGGAATTATGTCTATCTCGCCATTAAAATATTAAACTAATAGATAACAGCTCTATCCCTTATAGATCTGTTATCGAAATTTTGATAAAACTTTAATTCCTTGACCTCAAGGTCTAAATCTAGTAAGGCTGCACCCAAGCTTTTTCCGTGCATATCTAGTGCAAGTGACCTCGTTACTCCTCCACCCAAGGCATCAGTCATCACAAAATTTAAAGCTCCCATACATTCGATCTCATAACGGGTTACATCCCCTTTTACGATATCCTTAAACCATTCCTTAACCCTTTCAACGGTTACTTGCTCTTTAACAGTCTCATAATTTTGTATATCGTAAACGATGACAGATATGTTGACAATGTTACCTTTATCTCCTGTTCTCGAATGAGCGAGCTCTTTTAGTTTCATTCATTACACCTCTTCGTAAATAACTTGAACTTGTATTTCCTCTTCGGGTATTAGGATAGAAGCAACCGCAACAACTTCTTTCACATGAACCCTAACTCCACCACCACCCGCTGGACCGTTTGTCATCAGTGCCTCCACTTCATATCCGATCCATTCTGCATCTTCCTTCTGAAGCGTTTTCGCTGCCACTCGTAGCCTAACATCTTTAAAATCTGTACATGCTTTCGTTAATTGATCAGAAATAAAATCCTGATACAACGAATTAACTCCAATAAAATCGAACCTTTTTTCTAGAATTGGCACACCAATATAATCTAGTCGTTTATTAACAATCTCAGCGGCTAACTTTGCTCTGGGGTAAGAGCCTGAAGCTCCATAGCTAATTTCGCCTTCGACAATGTAGCCATCTGTATAAGCAATACTTGTTTTTAATTGGCCTGTTTTCTTTTTACCAGTTGCCCCTGTAACCTTTACCTCATTTATTCCTATCTGTTCTATTTGTACTTTTGAAAAGTCGGCGATGACATCTGGGGTTAAATAATTAGAAGGATCATGGACTTCGTATAAGACCTGTTCTTTAACAGTGGCTTCATTTAATAAACCACCAGTATCATGTAATTTTGAAAGGGTAAAATCTCCTGTATCTTCTATCTCTGCAATGGGAAATCCTACATTCCATAACTCAGGTACATCTTTATAGCCAGGATCTGCAAAGTAGCCACCAGTTACTTGAGATCCACACTCCAGCAAATGGCCCGCTAATGTTCCCTTTCCTAAGCGTTCAAAATCTTCTTTATCCCAACCAAATTCGTACACTAACGGCCCCAACACTAAAGAAGGATCAGAAACTCGTCCAGTTATAACAATATCTGCACCGTTTTCCAACGCTTGCACAATACCTTCAATCCCAATATAAGCATTTGCTGATATAATTTCCGAATGAAGAGACTTCAGCTTTTCACCTGTTTCTATTAATTTACTATCACTATATTGTGGTATTGAGCAAAACACATCGTCTCCCACCACGGCAGCTATCTTTAATCCTTTTATGCCTAAGCTATTTGCAAGATTTTTTATAACTTTAGTAGCAGCAATCGGATTTGACGCTCCCATATTTGTGATAACCTTCACATTATTTTCTTTACAAACTGGAAGTATTTTTTTCATACGATACTCCAGTAATTCATTAAAACCTAGATTGGGATTCTTTAACTTTTGCTTTTGGGCAAGTGCAATCGTTCTTTCCGCAAGGCATTCAAAGATAATATAGTCTACTTCACCTTGTTCCATAATATCAATTGCTGGTTCTATTCGATCTCCACCAAATCCTGCCCCAGACCCAATTCTTATTGTACTCACGATAAATCCTCCTTAAGTTCACACGTAGGTCGTTACTTTATCTGTTTCTAAAAACTCATTTTGAAGGTTAATTATTAGAGTCTCTCATTCCAAAAATAACGTTTTTAAAATGCAAGAGAGCAAAATCATATAGCTCTCTTGCATTTTATGCCCTATTGCTTCTTCAACCACTCGTCATATTGTCTCTGCTTCTCAGCAATAATCTTATCAAGACCAGCTGCCTTTAGCTTTTCATTAAATTCCACCAAGCTTTTTTCAGGATCTAATGTTCCTGATCCTAGTCCATCTTGATATTGGTTTAATACATTTGTACATGCTGCAATTTCAGTCTTAACAGGGTCTACCTCGAATGTAAAACCATAGGCTGGTGATTTAATCATAGCATCATTAAATTTCTTTAAATTCTCCCAGTGATCAGGTTCGTCACCTTCCCAAACATAAGTCAGGTAGTTATTTCCAATCATCCAGTTATTAAATACATACCTTGAATCCTCTACCCCTTCAGGTAAACTAATGAATCCATCTGAATTTAGGGAATAATGTTTACCTTCTATTCCATTTGCAAGTAGATTCATAATATCTTTGTCACTATATAAGAGATTTAAAAAGTCCATTGCTTTTTCAGGATTTTCACTATTCCTAGCAATTGACATACCAAATGCTGTTGCACCAGTTGTTGCCATATAACTATCTGATAGACTTACAGAAACCATCTCATGACCAGTAAGCCTTGATTCTTGTGCTTCAAAACCAGGTTTCAAATTATTAAAATAACCGAATCCTTTATTGGCTTTAATTAAGTTAGCAGCAGTTTCTTTTGATGTAGCAGCATCCTTCATTAAATAACCTGCTTCATACCATGCTCTCGTTAATTTAATTTGATCAATATAATCTTGATCTTCAAATAAATTAATCACTTTGTTTGGATCGCCATGATAGTTAATTACTCCAAAACCATCTCCTAATGAATCATACATACCTCCAAGCCTTGACCCTGTAGCACCATTACCTACGTTAACGATTGGAGTTAAATCAGGCTCATTCTCTTTCACTATTTTAAATACATTGGTTAAATCTTCATAAGTCTTTACCTGTGATAGGTCAATATTGTATTTATCAACAATATCCTTTCTCATGATAAAGCCGTAGTCTGCTCCCCACTCCCTGACACTTGGAATGGCGTAAATTTTCCCATCAACCCTTGTTCCATCAAGTACATCTTCAGAAAATACATTTAGTATGTCTTGTCCATTAGATTCTAGTAAATCATCTAAAGCAAGAAATTGACCTCTAACTGCCTGAAGAGCATAATTACCTAATACTGATGTAGAGAGTATAAGATCTAATTTTTCACCACCTGTTAACATCAAATTAGATTGGTTCGCCCACGCTGATACACCTATTGATTCCAGCTCAACAGTTGCATTAATTTTTTCCTTCGTAATCTTATTGATTTCCTCTTGAACTTGTGGAAGGTCTTCAAGATTTGTTCCAAAATTCATGTAGGCTACTTTGATTTTATAACTAGAGTCCTTATCTCCAGACTCTTTAGCCCCTGTACTACTTTCGTCGTTAGAGCATGCTGTTGTTACAAAGAAAATGGCAAAAGCCATTAAAATTACCAATAACCTAAATTTTTGCATCTTATTTTCTCCCTTCGATTCCAATAATAAATCTAGTATTTTACAGTTCCAATCGTAATCCCTTTTAAAAAAATCCTTGAAAAAACTTCGAATAGTCCCCTATTCTCTTCCTCTAATTTGTTCCCCCTTCTCTGTGTTCTTTTTAAATTTAATCCTAAAGCATGCTTTTAAAGAAATCTTTAAAGGACAACAGAAATACTTTTCAACTGCATACATGTATACGTTTACAATTCGTTGTTACTATTATCCTACCTTTTTATTCTGATTTGTTCTGCCACAAACTAGACTAACCATTAACGGTAATTAGACTTGATCGTTTTAAAATCAAAAAGGCTGATCGTATAGATCAACCAATCAAAGTAGAAACATCAGACTATTTGAAGAAATTCATTTTTATTTTGCAAATGAAATTTGCTCATCCGAACTTGAATGTCTTTGCCTAAAAACCACGGGATTTAAACCTGTGAAATTCTTAAATGTCTTTGAAAAATGAGAAAAATTATGATAGCCTGCATTTAATGCAACTACACTAACCGGTATATCTGTGCTAGCAAGTAATTTCTTCGCTAACTCAATTCGCTCATGAGAGAGAAATTGTTTTATAGACATGCCTGTCTCCTTCTTAAATATTCTATTTAGATAATCTGGATTTAAGTGAACTTGTTCGGCAATTTCTGTCCGTGTTAAACTTTTATCCAAGTTAGACTTTATAAACGACTTCACCTTTTCCAGAGTAAGCTGTTTATCATCTCCTTTATTGATATAGGGATGGGTCTTCTCAACGGTATATTGAATCCAATACATTAAATCTTTAATAGAATGAGTTGCCTTTTCAAATATTCTCTTTGATTCACCATCGTCAAATAATTCATGAGCTTTTACTCCTTCATATTTTAATGTACTATAAATCATTTGAAGGAAATCTTGTTGAAAACGTTCCAAATTATTTGCATTTAAGCAATTGGTCTTTGAAAGGTCTTGAAGAAAACTATAAATTCCGGAAAATAAATCATCCTTGGCTCCATCACGGAGGATTACCGCCCACATATCCATGTCTGGCATTTTGTACTTTTGCGCATTAATAGGATGATTATTTGCCCAAAATTCTTGGTATTTCCTCATCACGTATTCCTTGTTAAGTTTATTTATTAATTTTGAAATGACGTTCTCTAATACTGGAAAGGGAACCGGTTTTAAGATGTAATCATAGCTATTTAATTGAATCGCTTTCTGTGCATAGTTAAACTCAGCATGAGAGGTTAAGAAAATACATTCAATTTCTGGATGGTTCTCTTTTGCCCAACCCAAGAGGCTAAATCCATTTTCCTGGGGCATTTCAATATCACATAGCATGATATCAATTTTATTTTGTTCAAATACTTGTTTCGCTTGTCGTGCATTTAAAGCTGTAAAAATTTGTTTAACACCAAGTTTACGCCAATTAATTGCAGATCTTATTGCTTCAACTGTATAAATATCGTCATCAACTATAAGCAATTGAACCATCTGATTTCACTCCTTATCAACGTTATAAGAACAAATAATATAAATTCCATTTATGTAGGGATGAAAGGGATAATAATTTCTACAACAGCCCCTGTAGGTCTTTCATTATAAAAAGTTATTTTAGCATCATTACCATATAGTAAGTTTAATCTCCGACGGACATTCCAAATGCCGATATGCTCTTCTTTTTGATCCGATATATTTTCCCCTTGCTGTAGAATGGTTAATATTTCTTTTCGAAATCCTGGGCCGTTATCTTTTATGATGATCTTCATGTTGTTCTGGGGATTTGTTGTATCATATTCAATATCAACTAAAACATGAAGCTTATCGTCCATTGTCAATGCATGCTTTATGACATTTTCCACAAAAATTTGGCAAAGTAATGTTGGCACTTTACACTCTAGTAACGATTCATCGACATTTATTTTATAGCTAAAACTGTTTGGATACCTTAATTCTTGAATGTGAAGATAGTTTTTAATATGTTCTAACTCATCTCTTATCAGAACAAAGCTAGTTTTATTCTTAATCA
>JBEQAC010000037.1:0-19744 GCA_041640535.1 Bacillaceae bacterium | reverse complement strand
CTGTTTAATATTCCACCAAGTAATGCAGCACCGATTGTACTCCCAATATTTCTCATAAACATATTTGAGGCAGTAGCAATTCCTCTCATCTGCCAGCTTACTGTACTTTGAATAGAAACAATAAAGGCTGTCGTTGTTAACCCCATCCCAATTCCAACCAAAAATGAACCGAAAGCGGCCAATAATGGACCATGAGAAGGAGTTAAGATAACAAAAACAATACTACCGGTAATTAATGCAATACCACCAATAATAGAAGTCATTCGGTAACCAATCTTTAATAACATTCTACCTGCAATCGTTGCAGCAATTGGCCATCCAATCGACATAGTCGTAAGTGTAAATCCTGCCACAATGGGAGATCGTTCCATTACACCTTGGACAAATGCCGGAAGAAAGCTAGAGATTCCAATAAGCATGACTCCGGTAGTCAACGAAGCAATATTTGCAATGAGAATTGACTTTTCTCTCCAGATGGAAAATGGCATCATTGGTTCAACTGCCCGTTTTTCTTGGAAAATAAACGCAGTCATTGAAATGATAAATACGATTAATAAAGTGATCATTAGTACGGAGTTCCACGGTAGATGGACACCACCTTCAACAAAAACAATCATAATGCTACTTATTGCGATAAATAAAAGAATAGCACCAAGGTAGTCTATGTTATGTTTTTTCTTTTCAATCCCTTCATGTAGGAATACCGCTAGAACAATAATCGTTAGTATGCCAATTGGAATATTAATCCAAAAAACAAACCGCCAACTTACATATTCAACTAATAAACCACCAAGAGCTGGACCCATTACAGCAGATATTCCCCAAACACTGGATAAATAACCCTGAATTTTTGCTCGTTCTTCCTTTGTATACATATCCCCTACAATCGTTGATGCGATCGGCATGACGGCACCTGCACCAAACCCTTGAATAAATCTAAAGAAAATCATCCATTCCATTGACGGCGCGATACCACAAAGAAGCGAACCAATTAAAAATACGATAATACCAAAAGTCAGAATAGGCTTTCTACCGAACAAATCTGATAGTTTACCGTATATTAAGACCGTCACTGCATTCATCAAAAGATAAGACGAAAACACCCAACTGTATAAAGAGAATCCTCCCAAATCAGCTACAATTGCAGGCATAGCAGTAGATACAATTGTTGCTTCAATTGCAGCCATAAACATGGCAAGCATTACAGCAGCAAGAACAAATGGCCTCTTTGTCTTTTTAGTTGTATCTTTCTTTTCTAAATTTAATTTTGTACTTGCCTGTCCCATTTAAGCTCCTCCAACATTTATCCACAGTTTATATCTATTCTTTTATCTGTTTTGTAAGATTTTTCAATATTGCACGGCGAGTCAAAATTCCTTCAAAAACTTCCTCATCATTTTCAACACAAACAAACGGGTGATCAACTAACAAAGTAAGCCCTTTAACGATGGAATCCTGTAAATTGAGTCTAGGGATATTTTTGTTCATAACTTCTTCTACCTTCATCTTCTCTAGACGTTCAAATTCAATACGCTCTAAACCTAATATCGAGTCTAGTAAAACAGTTGTACTAATTAATCCTTGAAGTTTATATTGAGAATTTAGAACTGGAATAGCAGAATACCCTGTTTTTGTTAATACAAGTAGTGCATGCTCTAAGTTATTTCCAATTTGCACATGGGCAACTCTTTCAGAAGGAATTAGTAAATCCTTGATATTATCTTTTGAATTATTATTACTCTGAAGATGAATCATGGTTGTTTCTTCCCCTCATTTCGTATTTTTTTAATTATATAAATCTCTCTTTTACCAAGTCTTTCCCTTTTTTATTTTAACACAATATTATATCAATATCTTTTAAAAATCATCCGTTCTGCTATTGTCAAAATTTCATAATAAAACGACTACCAAATGATAGTCGAAAGAGAATATTTTTAATTATGTAGATTTTAAATTATACAGATCTTCAAGTTTTTCATAGAGGTGAAGAAGCCGCATATATGCCTCTGAAGTAACTAACTTATCTCCATTCTCAATATCTACTAGTTCACACCTTAAAAGCTCAAGGGCATAGTTTTGATTAAATAATATTTCTAATAAAAGTATTTTATCTTCATGTGAAAGTCCTACTTGTTCCTCCATATTATCCCCCTAATAATACAGCTTCATATATGACATATATATTTAATTTAAGACAGCACTATTCTTAATAATTTATTTTTATTTAGTAAAACGGTTTGCATAACTAAAGGCAGTATAAGCATCGGGCTTTATTTTCGCTTCAAGTCCCATGGCTGTAATCCTACCCGTCATTTCGTTTATTAAATCTTTTGTTACACCTGTTCTACCAATATCAAGATGAATTTCAAACCTTAAGTCAGCACCATCATCTGTATAGGGTATGACTAAATCCATAATTTCCATTAGAAAGGTATCCGTAAATAGGTAAGCTATTTCCTGGCTCAAAGCAGTTTCTAAAGATATTTTTTCCCTTACACTGACGATTGGTCGATTTATTCGATATTGCTTTAGACACCCCCAGGCCCCTTTTCCAACTCGATGTAAATGAATCGCAGTAATAAACCTTGTTTCTGTTTGATGAACTTGCGAATCTGTACCAATGGAAAGAACATATTGAGAGCTAGGATCTATGTTTATGAATTTCTTAATGCGATTAATGACATCTAGAATACTCATATTACCTTCTGTAATATTATAAAACGTAAATGATTCACTCATTAGATCGCCCCTTTCAATTCCCCTATTGATATACTATATGCCTGTATAACATATATTGTTAATAAATAGGGAAATATCAAAGAAAAAATAAAAAACCCCTCCAAAAGGAGGGGTTAACCCTTACTCGTTTCAATATTTTTCATCATGAAGCTGCATTGTGTACATGTGTAGATAACATTTTGATTTGATTGTGCTGTTAAAACTTCATCAAGACTAGCTTTTGTCAGACATTGTGGGCAAATAACTAGAGGTTTATTCATAAACGTCTCCTTAAGCTAAAATTTATCTTTACTAACAAATATATCTTCTTTATTGATTGCTGTTTTGCTTGCTAAAACTAAACCAATATTTGTTTTATTTTTAACATCATCCACAATTGTGAATGGAATGTTATGTGCATTTGCAACCTTTATATATTTTGAAAGATAAGAATAACTGATTTCGCCATCTAAAAACAATTGACTGTTAGGATAGTCCATCATTAATTTCTTAATTGGTTCGTATACTGTAGATTTCATTACTTGTCCATTAGTAAGAGCTAAAATCACTCTTTCACGTATAGTTGATAAAAAAACTTGCCGTTCGTCGGCCTTCGTTTCTCGTACACCATACATACCACGTTCAAGATAATCATCTATATTTTCAGCCATCGTACACCTCTTGCAACAAATTAGTTAATTAAATCAAAAATCTCAATTGCAATCATGTCTATATTATCAAATTGATATGTTTTAGGTTTTTCACCTTGTTGATATACTTCTAACTCAAATGTACTTGTTTTTTCAAAATATTTTACACTACAGATTCTCTCACCGTTCACCTCAAAAAAGCGTTGTGGTGGTTCCCCTCCGTTTGCATTTTCTTGTAAGCTTATCAAGCGTGAGATAATACCTTGTAATTGTGACATCGTTGCTTCTCCTTCCTAACAATTAAGATATGCCTTTATTAAATAGCATTAACATTCTAGGTTGTTCTATCCAAAAACTTCCCTATTTTTACTATACCTAAATGATTATGTATAAAGTTTTCAAGGTATTAGTATGTATATCATACCATTTAACTTAAATAAGTCATCCATTCACCATTTTAGTATAAACAAACCGATAAGCAAAGGTATTTTTATTTAAAATAATAAATCCTTTAAGGACTAATAAAAAGGAGGCAACAGTCCCAACCAAAGCATTAGTTGCTTTTAATATTCCATTTCTAAAATTCGGTAACTAGTTGTTAGGGGCATTAATAATGCTCTATATAAACTTAATTTCTCTATTCGGTCTACATTTTGAAGAATAGTGGGTTTCAAAAACAAGCTCCTTTGATCTATTTTAGTTTGTTTTTTTACCATTTGCTCTTCTAGTTCAATTAGATCTTCGCTAAGCTCTTTATCCATCATTAAATCAGATATTTTCCATACCTCTTCATTTTGTTCTAATGTCATGATGGCAAAATACCCATCATGCAAAACAGGACCTTCTTTACTCGGTTTAAAATATTCATATACATATATTCTATTTTTTCGTTCATCATAAAGCACCTTTGTATCATCTGTGTAAGAGAAATACGGTACATAATACATCGCAAAGTCAGAACCATATACAATGTATCCATCTTCTTCTTTATAAAGGTTTTCTAGTAAAAAACGAGTTTTATACTGGTGCTCAAAATAAGGACTAAGAACATCATTTACTTCTTCATAGCTTTGTATATCATTGCTTAGGGATACTTGAGTCTCAAATGCTTTCTGTAAAAGTGAGAAGATTACTTGATTTGATATTGAATTCATTGATTCGGCTCGCACCGGTAGGTTACACACAATAAGAATAAATAGGAATATTGGAATTACTCGAACTATCGTTCCCATCAAAGCATCATCCTTTCTTAGCCTGTCCAATTAGTTATCATTGTAACAAGAGATTAATCCTAAAAGGCAAGCAATCGTTCGCAAAAAATCTGCAGGTTCTGACACGTTTAATCATTTATATGCAATATACCCTTTATTTTTTATCTACTAACATAAAAAAAATCCATTAGGCTCTCGCCTAATGGAAATTACCAACTTGAAATAACCGCCATATATATGATATAGGCTATTACCAAAGCTGATGCTATCGCATATGTCATGAAAATGGGGTTACGGATATAAGGATGATCCTGAACCTTCTCATGAATCTCTGTGTCAAATTGCTTCTGCATGCTATGCTGTTTTTTTCCTAATTGGTAAGTGTAGATAAGACCTACAGCAATGATCAACACAGCTAACACAGTTAAGACAAAATTTAACTGATCCATTCCAAACACCACCTTATATTGGTATGTTACATATACTTTTCCTCATTTATCGATAACCTATACAATCTTACAAGATGCACTCAAAAAGGGACTCCCAATGATTCATCATGAATCAAGGGAAATCCCTCATAAAAATTATAACAGCCCTTCGTTTTCAAATAGGAATTCATAAGGAATATCAATAAAAAGATACAATTCATTCGTTAACGGATACGAAAAGGTTCGAATATTTTCACCCGATTCTACATCACTATATAAATCAGATAATATCCCTTTTTTGTTATATCTCATTCTCACAATGTTTTCTAGGAAATACGGTCTCCAACTCCAATTTTTCATATAGTATTCATGTTGAACAATCCAATGCTGGTTGTTTTTCATTATATTCGCTGATTGCTGAAAACCATCGCCATCACAAACATATAATCTAAAACATCGGTCTCCAAGATCATTAGCCAACAATTTAATTAATTCATTATAATCATCTTGCTTTTTATATTTATGCAAAGATAATTGTATTATATTATGAAGCTGTTCAGATAACTCATATAAAGAAAAAAGTTTCTTTTTTTCATGTCTAATAAAGAGTTGAATTTCTTCTCTTAATTTTTCTTTCATAATAATGTCAGAAACTAAATGATTTTCTGGTTTATGTAAAAGAAACCCTTGGTAATAACGTCCACCATTTTTCCATGCATACTGTAGTTGGAATAATGTTTCAATATCCTCATAAAGTAACGTTGCACCAATCTTACGAGCTAATAAAGAAATTGAATAGAGGACATCATGATAGGATTGGGTTGTAGTTGTCTTTAGAATACCCTTTAAATCAATCTTTAAGATATCTGGAGTTAATAAACCAATCCGATCAAAATTGCTGTTTTCTTTCCCTATATTATCAATCGCAATCTTTATTCCATACGTTCGATAATAGGTAATGAGATGATTTAGCTGCTCAATATCACCTTTAAAATTATGCTCTGTTATTTCGATAACAATTTTATTTAATAAAAGACCTTTTTCATTATAGGCTAATAAAAGTTCTAAAAGAGCCTCACCATGATCAACCATAAGTAGGTTTGGATCTCTATTAATAAAAATGAACGGTTGTTCCTCTTGTTCTAAGAAGTGATCTAACGCTTTGCTTAATACGGTATCATCTACCTCAATTCTGTATTCCTCGGGTATCGCCTCATCATGGAAAAATGACCCTAAGCTTTTGAACTCACCATCTGAATCAATTCGCCCTAATACCTCATATCCTATCACTCGATGCTCTTCTGCACTAAAAACTGCTTGATAAAATGGAACGATAAGATGTAAATTTGTCATAATATCTAATGCGTCCATATTCTCTCTCCTCGTACCAATCTAAATATGTTTCATTATATCATAAAGAAATGTTTCTTCTTAAGTTTTGTCCTTATCATATTTCTTGTAACCTAAACTTAAAAACCCATATCCTTTATATATGTTATAATTTCAATTAAAGTTTATTGATAGGTTGGATAACAATGACAAAGGACATTTCTCGAAGGAAATTTTTAAAACAGGTTTTTTCATCGATTTCAATGACAATTTGTGTTTCAGCACTAGGCTACACCTATGCAAGATTTATAGAACCAAAATTTGTCGAAATAAAAGAACTCACAATTTCACATGACCTTATACCAAGAAATTTTAATAACATTAAGATTGTTCAATTTAGTGATACACATATTGGTCATTACTTTGATTTAGACCATTTTCACTCGATTGTTCATAAAATTAATAAATTAGAACCAGATATTGTTTTCTTTACAGGTGATTTATTAGATAACCCCAAAACATATACGCAATCAAAGGAATTAATTCCTCTATTAGAAAAAGTAAGAGCACCGTTTGGAAAATTCGCAATCTATGGAAATCATGACCATGGAGGATATGGTTCAGATTTATATAAGGAAATTATGTCGAATGCCGATTTCCACATACTAACTAATAGCTCACAAACTATTAATCTCGCAGGGGACATAATTGCTGTTGCTGGGTTAGACGATATGATGCTTGGTAAACCGGATTTTCAAAAAACGCTACAGGATGTACCAGCTTCTACTTATACAATTCTTTTAGCGCATGAACCTGATGGGGCACCCCGTTCAGCTGCTTTAGGGGCAAATCTCCAACTCTCGGGACACAGTCATGGAGGACAGATTCAACTCCCCTTTTTAGGGCCAATTATCACTCCACCCTTAGGAAGAGTTTATTATGAGGGGAAATATGAGGTTGGTGCTACTAGTATGCCACTCTATGTTAATAGAGGACTAGGTACAACTAGATTACCCTTTCGACTCTTATGTAGACCAGAAATCACTTTATTCACACTCAAATCTAATACAAGGGAGTAAACGAGGACACACTTCTTATCCTCGTTTACTGAGATAATTCTGTATCATCATATTTTCTGATATTGGTTTACTAAAATAAAAACCTTGAGCTTTATGGCATTTCTTTTCTCTAACAAATTCCACTTGTTCTATATGTTCAACCCCTTCAGCAATAACTGTTAGTCCGAGACTGTGTGCCAAATGAATAATCGTAGTAGTAATTGCAGCATCTTTTTCATTATGGATAATATCTTTCACGAAAGATTGATCGATTTTTAACGTATCGATTGGAAAACATTTTAGATAACTTAATGACGAGAACCCCGTACCAAAATCATCTACTGCAATTTTCACGCCTATTTCTTTTAATTTAGACAATATAAGTAAGGCTTCATTTACGTCTTTTAATGCACCTTCCGTTATTTCAAATTCGAGGCAATTAGAATTAATTTGATTTTCCAATATAGTCTGATTAATAAATTGGATTAAACTTGGTTGTTGAAACTGTGTTGGTGATAAATTAATGCCAACAGAAACTTCATGATAACCCTGTTCTTTCCATTTATGGAGGTTTGAACAGACTGTTTTAATAACCCACTCTCCTATTGGTATAATAAGACCTGTTTCTTCAGCCAACGGGATAAAGTCACAAGGAGATATTAAGCCAAGGTTAGGGTGTTTCCATCTTAACAAAACTTCAAAGCTCTTTGTCTCACCACTAATTAAATCTACTTGAGGCTGATAATGTAAACTTAGTTCATTACGCTCTATTGCTGTCCGTAATCCCGTTTCTAATTTCAACGTTTGAGAAGTACCTTGCTGCATCGATGAACGATAAAATCGATAATGACCTTTACCTGTATCTTTTACAAGATACAAGGCTGTATCCGCGTGTTTAATTAAAGTGTCTCCATCTTTTCCATCATCGGGGAACATACTAATTCCAATACTAGCAGAGATATAAAATTCATGTTCTTTAAACGAAAATACCTGCTGGATCGAATGAAGAATCATTTCGGCATATTTTGATGCTTTTTTTACATTTGCTTTTTTTAGGATGACGATAAATTCATCTCCACCTTGGCGATAAATACGATAATTTTCACATTTAATCGTCATTAGTCGCTCTGCTACTTCTTTTAATAATAAGTCACCTACACTATGCCCCATCGTATCATTTAAAAATTTAAAACGATCTAAATCAATATACATAATGGCAATTTGAAAATGATGTTCTTTTCCATCTTCTAAGGCAGCATATAACTCTTGTTTTAGCGAACTCCTATTTGGCAAACCTGTGAGTTGATCATGATATGCCATAAATTTCATCATTTCTTCTATACTAACCTTTTCAGTAATGTCTTTGATAATCGTGTAAACTCCTAGAATATTACCGTCAACCATGATTGGAATTGATTTAATATGTACTTTCATGGTCTTACCCTTTTTATTAATAAGACTACAGCCAATATATTCCTGAGGGAGACCTTTCAATGTCTCTTGGAACATTTTATAAAATGTTGAAGCATCTTCATCATCTAACAAGGAAAAGATTGATGTACCAATAAGTTCTTCTTCACCAAATCCAATAATATTATAAGTTGATGGGTTAGCCTGTAATAAAAGCCCATTAGTGTCTAAGGAAAAAACTACATCCATATTATGATCAACAAGAGATTTATATCGTTGTCTGGTTTCATTAATTTTTCTTTTTTCAAGGACACTTTCAGTAACATCTCGTGTCACACTGACGATATAACGAATTTCTCCTAAATGATCAAAAATCGGGGTTAAGATTGATTCCCCATAAACCACTCTTCCATCTGCTAGAACAACAGTATCCTGAAAAGAAAAAGGTTCATTATTTTTTAACACCGTCTCATATTGTATTTGTAAATGTCGCGCCACTTTTTCTGGCAGCAATTCTTGCAACGATTTACCAATATACTCGGTTGTAATTTTCGCATGAGTAAGTGCCATTTCATTTAAAAAAACGTAACGAAAGACTCTCTTTTCTACCTTCATAACATAAATTAAGTCTTTAATATGCCTGAGGATGATTTCAAATATTACACCTTGTATCTTCGTACTATCTGTTACTTTATTAATATCTTCAGATAAAAATTGATTTGAACCATTCATTTGATCATTCCTATACTCACTTTGTATTATATAGATCATTTATTAAATAACATACCATATTTACAAATGCTTTTACTAATACTACTTTATACTATTTTATTATGTACCGGCTCTACATTCATTTTATTTTCGTTTAATAGAATCAGATTTTTTACTGTAGGCAATTTGCAAATTGTCCAAACAACAGTATAATAAAAATAAGAAAGGAGAGAAGAAATGAAGAATAAAGAAAAAACGGTTCCCCTCGAACCAACTGTTGATAACTTGGCTCGGGCGATTTATATTGTCAATCGACATGCAAAAACAGCGACAAACCCTAAATTTCTCTATTTATTAAAACGAAAGGCGTTAGAGAAACTCCTCAAAGAGGGTAAAGCGAATAAAAAGGGACTTCATTACTCTCGTAACCCAAAGAATAGTCAACAACAATCAGATGTTCTTGTATCAGCTGGTGATTATTACTTTCATATGCCACCTTCAAAAGAAGACATCGAACAGCTTCCACACCTTGGGGAATTAAGCCAAACATACCGAAACCCTAAAACCCAACTTTCTCTCTCACTAGCAAAGAGTCTTTTACAAGACTATGTGGGGATTATTGAGAACCCACAACCTTCCGCTAAACCGCTACAAAAAAACTATAACAAGCCAGTCTTCAAAAAACTTGGTCAAAGCTATTTTTAATATACAAGCTTATTAAATGTTATAAAAAAACACTGAGAAATAATCCCAGTGTTTTTTCCTTAATTTTGTTGCTGTACTTTTACATTTTTTTCTCTTCCTTCATACTCTTTGGAATAAGAATTTGGCCATGCTTATCTCTCTTTAAAATGGTTTGAAGAATTGTTTTTGTTAATTTACTCGGACGGTAAGGCTTCACTAGATATCCACTAGCACCCAGCGCTAGACCCTTTTCTTTTTCTTCCAGAGCGGATGAAATAAAGATGGGGATATGAGATGTTTTATCATCTTGTTTAATCTCTCTTAAGACATCCCAGCCATCCATTTCTTTTCCTTCAAGCATAATATCTAATACGATTGCATCCGGATTGCTATTTTTAATAGCACGAACACCTTTCATACCGCTTTTATAACTTTGTACTGTAAAACCATTATCCTTTAACTCTGCTTCTAATAAGGTGGATAAGCTTATATCATCCTCAACAATGATTACATTTGCATGCTTTTGCAAATCCATGTCAATGATTGAGTTTCTTTCATCGTCATTTCGATTCTTAACCAACGGAAAAGCAATCGTAAATGTCGTTCCTACTCCTAAAGTAGAAGAAACAGAAACTTCACCTTCATGTGCTTTTACAATCTCTTTTACGATTGATAGCCCTAAACCTGTACCACCTATTTTTCTTCGATCTGAATTATCCACACGATAAAATTTTGTAAATAATTTCTCAATTGCATCTTCTGGTATTCCTAAACCCTCATCAATTAAATCAATGATAAACTTATTTTCTAACTCATGTAAAATAAATTTAATAACACCACCATTAGGTGAATATTTGATTGCGTTATTTAATAAGTTCCCAAATAGTTGTGATAATTTATCTTTGTCTCCCAAAACAAAAGTATGGTTCGTATTATGGATCATTTGAATTGAATGCATTGCTGTGCTTACTTTTTGATTTTCAATCACAGATTCTAGAATTGGAACTAAATTTTCGTATTTTTTTTCATACGACTGTTTTCCGGATTCCATTCTTTGAACATCTAAAAAATCATTAATTAACGCAGTCAACCTCTTGGCTTCGTGATAAATAGTGGATAAATATTTTTGTTGGCGTTCAGGTTTAAGTTCTTTATTAATTAATAGTTCTGTAAAGCCTAGCACACTTGCAAGCGGAGTTCTCAACTCATGGCTTACTGTACTAACAAACTCCGATTTCATTTGATCCACTTCAAATTCACTCGTAATATCCCTATATACAAATACCGTTCCTAATTTTTGTTTATTTCTAAATAGTGGTTCACAGTATACTTGAATCACTTTACTAGGAGACTTGGTATGATAAATATATGAGCAAACCTCCATTGTAGATTCTGTATTAACCCCTTTATTAAGAAAGTTTAGTAAACCTTCGCTGTCTTCTACTACATCCTTTAATATTGTTTTCCAATTATTAAAGGATAATTGTGTAAAGGATTGGGGATCATCATCACAATTTACCATTTCACACATTTTATTATTAATTTGAATGATCATGCCTTCTTGATTAACAAATTGAACTCCTTCATGAATTGTATTTAATATGTCCTGGGTCATTAGACGATTTTCTTCTGTTTGATCAAATAGCTTAATGTTTTCAAGTGAAATAGAAATTTGCTTTGCTAAAAACTCATATTCCTCTATGTCTTTCTCTAAATATCCAGAACCATATCTTGTATACACCATGATTGCCGTAACTCGATCATCATAAGAAACTACCGGTACGTATAAATCACTACAATTGGAAGAGTGTTCATGATAGCCTCTTTCAGATATACTAGTTTCACGCTCAACCACAAATGCTTTTTTATCATTTACAGCACGAGTTGCATGGCCATTTCTTAGATGTTGGATGAATTGCTCAGCGCCATTAGAAGAAATTGCGAAGCCTGCGTAGTCATTGGTATCTAATAACACAATAATACCTTGATCAGCTTTAATGAGCATGCTCATATTTTCAACAATACTCTTTAAAACTTTTTGTTTGTCTAGTGTAGTTGACAGACCTCTAATTAGCTGGTTACGTCTTTTAAGTGTTTCTTCACGCTCTCCCATTAATAAAAGTGCATCTTCTAGTTCAAGCCTTTGGGCATTAAGTTCATCCTGTTGGGCAATCAATTCTTCATTTTGTGCAGTTAAATCCTGTTCATTTTCTTGTATACTTTGAAACATTTTTTCAAAAGCTCGAGAGAGAGTTCCTAATTCATCATTTCGTGTTGATTGCTCTAGCTTTCTAAAATCTTTTCCTTCACTAATATCCATTGCTGCAATTGCAAGACTTTGCAATGGTTGTCCTATCTGAATAACCATTCGTCTAGAAATGATTAACAACATAATAAGCATCATACCGATATAAAAAACAAACGCTAATTGACTTGTTGTTAATCTTTTGGCTAATTCTTCAAAATTATCTTCAAGCTCTTGATCCTTACTTAAACGGTAGGTTTGTAAAATTTCTTGAAAATTATTAACCCTACTTGTTGTACCATAACGCACAAACTCAATTAGTGCTTCTTTGTTACCTGATTCATAATATTCAACCGCCTGGGGAATCGCCTGTTCATAATAATAACTAGTAAAATCCTGTACCTCATTATAAAAGATAATGTCTTCATCCGTACTCATCACTTTTTCAAGTTCATATGTTAAATTACTAATAATGTTCAATTGATTAAGAGCATTTTCCTTTAAATCTGGATTATCAAATGCAAAATATCCCCTCATATCAAAAAACGATTTATTATAAGCCTGATCAAGTCGTTGACCAATGGTCTCCTTATTTTCCAAAACTATATTCTTTTGACCATATTCCTCTGTCAGTTTATGTTGGTAAGATAATAAAATTGAAGCACCTAATATTGAGAAAATAAAGAAAGTAAATAATAAACCAGCAAATTGTCGTGCCAAACTTTTACGAAAATATCGTTGAAATTTACTAATCCCCACCTAAAATCTCCTCAATTCTCTCTACTAATTCTAATGGACTAAATGGCTTTGACATAAAATAATTTGCACCAGCATTTAATACTCTCTGCTGGTCAGAGGTTTGACTTTTTGCCGAGAGCATCATAATCTTTGCGTCTGCTTTTTCTGGTAGTTTTCTCACCTTTTCAATCACATCTAAGCCAGTCAAAACAGGCATCATATAGTCTAGTAATATTAAATCATATTCATTTTCTAAAATTTTAGTGAGAGCCTCTTCACCATCAGTAGCCTCATCAATTACATACCCTTCATCTTCAAGTGTGTCTACCACCAACATTCTTATAACGTCTTCATCTTCTGCTAATAAAATTTTTGCCATTATAACTCCTCCATGGAAATTGACTACAAGTTTTTATTTAGTTACTTGAAACACCTTTTCTAACCATGTCTCCCCAACCTTTTTTACGAATGATTAAGTGAAAAATCCCTTCACATCTCCATAAAACGGTTAATGGACGATACCATAAGCTTTCTGTAAATGAAAATAAAAATAGCCTAATAATATCTGTAACACGAGGAAATTTCCTCAAACTCCATTCTTCCAACACAACAGCGGCCATTGAATAAATAGATCCGTAAAGAATGGATAAAAGGAAAAATAAAATTGCAAATTCGTAATAAACTCCACCCACAAATAAAGAGACGATCATGAGTATATAACCCAAAAGCTCAATAACTGGTCCTAAAAACTCAATAAATATAAAATAAGGCATTGAAACAAATCCTATTGATCCATATTTATAGTTAAATAAGAGTTTACGATGCAGCCATAAGCTTTCAAATAACCCTCTATGCCACCTACTTCTTTGTCTTCTCAAAAAAGTGATTGATTCGGGGGCTTCTGTCCAACAAACGGGGTCTGGAACATACACAATCTTTTTATTTAAGTTCCTTTCTTTTATCATTCGATGTAATCTCACTACTAACTCCATGTCTTCTCCAACAGTATGGGAATACCCACCTGCCTCCACAACCCAATGCTTAGAGAAGACTCCAAACGCACCAGAAACGATTAACAATAAATTGTGACGGCTTAATCCTACTCTACCCATTAAGAACGCTCGAAGGTACTCAATTACCTGCATAACAACAAGTGGTTTAGTTGAAAGTCTAATTTTAACAATTTCACCACTTTCTATATCACATCCATTTGCAATTCTTATGCTTCCACCAGAAGCGATAACTTCATCATCTGTTTCAATGATTGGTTTCATTACTTTCAAAAATGCATCTCTCTCTAAAATTGAATCTCCATCAATTGAACAAAAGTAAGGATAGTGTGAGATATTAATACCAGCATTAAGAGAATCTGCTTTCCCACCATTTTCTTTGTCAACAACAAAAAGATTCGAATAAATGCTAGATTGGTAGATTGCTTTTACTTCTTTTGTTTGTAACTTTTGATGGATGACTTTGTTCAGTTTAACTAATTTAAAGCTATTCATTAATTTTTCCATTGTATCATCTTTTGAACCATCGTTTATTACAATTACTTCATATTCAGAATACTCAATACTTAATAAGGAGCGTATACTTCCAATAATTCCAACTGACTCATTATAAGCAGGGACAAGTATTGATACTGGTTTTGTATAGCTTAGATTAACTAAATCTTCATACGGCTCTTGATCATTCAATTGATATTCTTTTCTTAATTGAATTAAAGAAACCATAAGTAAAAAGAAATAAAATAAGATAACAAATGCCATATAAAATATAATTAATCCGCCTAGCAAGCTTAGGATTGACAGCCAAACCTGATTTACAATTGTCATAGTTCCCCTCTTTCTAACCATTCCAAGGCCATATCTTTTGCAAAAGAATCATCACTATTCTCTGCTATTTCCTTAAGGACTGCCCTTCCATTAGGTAATTGTAAAATTGACTGTGCTGCTTGAGTTCGAACAAGAAAATGCTTGTCCTTCATTAATTTTTTTAATTCATCTAAACAATTTCTATCTTTTAACACTCCACAAACTTTTGCAGCCATCATTCTTTCTTGCCACTGAATAGAATCAAGATGAGATTTAATTTCTTCAGAAGAAAGAGGATACCCTAAAGCTGATATTGCTTTCAATGAACGAATTCTTATTTCAGCATCTTTACTTTTAAGTAAGTTTTTTAAGTATGAATGGTATTGATTTAGATTTTGAACTCCAATCACATCAATGATTGAATATTGAAGTGGTTTAGGTAGATATTCAAATATGACAACAAGAGATTGAAAACTCTCTTCATTCAACTTTCCTAATATTGTACGTATCGTAAATTCTGATAGCTGATTTTTTGGATGTTTAATTTTTTCTACTATTTTAGATTCATTAAATAGAGCTAGTAGCTTCAGAATTTGAGTTTCCTCAGCAATCGTTATTTTATTTGAATCATAAAGTTTTGTAAGGTCAGGTAACAATTTCTTCATTCTGAAATCTTCAATCATATACATAGTATTCATTCGAATACTCCACCTTCGATGAAACAACCGCTCTCGATAATAGCCATAAAAATGGTCATTGGCAAAAGAACTGATTCGATTAAGAGCTTGTTCACCATCTAATATCTTTGCATAGTCACTTAACACTTCCTCTAAAGCTTGAAACTTTACAGGGTTATCTGGTAGCAGTAAACGTGAATCCACATTTTGATATAGGAATTGAAACATTGCCTTACTAACTAATTCTTTATATTTATCTATACGTCGTCTTTTTTGGTTTGCAATCCCTTTTTGAATTACTAAGTATATAAAGATGATCGATAAAAGACCGAATAATATAAGAATGACGAACACCACTATATATAATTCCGCTTGAAGCAAGCTACTTCACCCTCTTTAATAAATGACGAATCCTACTTTCAAGTTCCAATAATTTAAAAGGCTTTGTAATATAGTCATCCGCCCCAAGTTTTAATGCTCTTGAAATATCTCGTTCACCCTTTCTAGAGGTTAACATGATAACTGTGAAACGATCATTTCGAGATAAACCTCGAAGTTGTTGTAATACCTCAATTCCATCCATTTTTGGCATGATCCCATCAAGAATAATTAAATATTGATTTTCTGTACTTTTGTACCAATCATTAGAAAAGAAAGCTTGGCCATCTCTAAATAATTGAATGTCAAATTCAAAGCCACTATCCTCCGCGATTTTCTCAAGTAGATCATTTAACATGGACAAAATAATTGGGTCATCATCAACGATACCTATTTTTATTAGTTTGCGATGATTGATAACGGATAATTGATTACCTAAATTAATTTGGTTTCGCCCTGATTCTTTTGCCTTATAAAGTGCACTATCTGCCATTTCCACCCATTTTGTTAAAGGCTGTCCCGGTATGTTAATCTCTACAAGTCCTCCAGAAAAGGTACAAGTAAATGTTTCATTTTTCCCCTCAAATTTAATGAGAGAGAACTCCTTCAAAATACGTTTCAGGACAATGTTAGCCTCATCAAGAGTGATTTGTTTTAATAAAAGAACAAATTCCTCTCCTCCATAACGAACAATAATATCTCCATCACGAAGATGTTCATTTAAAAAAGCAGCAAATTCTTTTAATACTACATCTCCTGTCAAATGACCAAACTTATCATTTATATGCTTAAAATGATCAAGGTCAAGGATAGCAACGCAAAACGATTCTTTTCTTCTACTTAATTCAGCGTTAAATTGTTCATATATTTTTTGTAAATATTTTCTGTTATATACCCTCGTTAGTTCATCTACTAATAGTAATTTTTCTATTAACTCTTTTCGTTCTAAATGCCGCTTAATTCTCACACTTAATTCATCAATGTCAATAGGTTTTGAAATAAATTCATCTGCTCCCATTTCATAGCTTTTTATTCTCACTTCTTTACGAGTATCTACGCTCATCATAATAGTTGGTAAAAATTGCTGTTTCAATTTTTGCTTTAAGAAAGATAACACTTCAAAACCATTTTTTTCATTCATATGGACGTCAATAATGACACAGTCTGGTTGTAAATCATAAAAAGAAGATATTGCCTTAATGGGGTCTGCTACTGCAATGACAAACCAGCCTTCTTTTTGTAATTCATCCTTTAAGTACATTAGTATAGAAGTGTCATCATCAATAATCATAATAACAGGTTCATTACCAGATATATTGTTACTCTGACTAATTTTTCTCTTATCGTTATTAGGTATTCTTCCATTATCACAAAGACCATTTAAAGCAAATAAAAAATCTTCAATTTCATGTTGAGTCCAGAGCTTGTCATCCTCCTCGACAATATTCTCCATCCTTTCTCTTGCTATCTTCCCAATGTCAGTTAGCCCTAATGTCGGAGCTGTACCAGCAACAGAATGTAAAAATCTATATAATTCTTTATTTTCAATTTCGCGGTTCGAGCTTAGCCATTGGTTAAGCTGTTTCTGGATATTATCTGTAAATTTGTCAATATACTTATTCATTATTCACCATACCTTTTTCAACTTACATAAGCTTCAATGTATTATACATCATAATTCGACATTTTTTTCACTTGTTATATGAATATTTCAATTAATAAAGAAAGGACCTCATCGAAAATGAAGTCCTTTTGTTTGTTCTCATTATACGTTAGTATAAATAATTCAATACACGTTGATCGATCAGATTCGTATCAATTGGACAAGCTGGAGCATCACGTCCATATTGCCATAACCAAACATTCGCTTTACATTTTGGTGTTGCCGGTCTAAATCTTGGTGCATCTCTTTCTTTTGTTACACCAGGCTCTGGTTCTGCACTCCATAATATAGATTGAACAGCAATTTGATTATTTTTCCCAACAGCTTCACAATATGAAGTTGAAAAACCACCTTCTATAGGGTCATGATAAATTCCTGGCCTATAACCAGTTGGATAAAGAGACTCTACCCATCCCCTAATCCAAGCTTCGTCTACTTCAAAAAAACGTTCTACATTAGCAAAAAGAGCGGTGTTATCGGGTATACCTAATCTCCTCGCATTGAAGACAGCATTCCTAGCCGTTAGTTGACCATTAGCATAACCCAACGCTTCTGTAAACACGTTGTAGATAGGTAAAACTTTCATCCCCTTATTTCGTATAAAAGTAATCTCTTCCCTTGTTAAACCTTCTGAGACATTTGGAACTTCAGATAAGTATCTACCCCAAAATCTTGGAGTACCATAATTTGTTTTGACACATGAATAGAGTTCCTCGGTAACAGCAGCTGCTGAATCTACCCCCCATACGTATCTAGGCATTCGTATCACATCTCCTCATCATCTCATGTTTATATATATGAATGGATGGGTTGTCTACATTATCTTTTTATGCAAAAGCAGTTTTTGTATAAAGTATTAAATGTATTCAATACTATAGATAGAGTTAATTAGCAATTAATTTGGAGGTACATGATGAGACATTCGATTATTCTTTTATTTGCAATACTGTGCTTAACTGCCTGTGGAGCAACAATAAATGAAGCATCCCCACCTACTGAGATTGATTTAAATGAAGGAATGGGGGATACTGCAGAGGATGGGTATCAAAGTGATGAGGAGATACTTGTGGAATCAAGAATGGGGGCAAGAAATAATTTTGTTCCTGAAAATGGGTATACTCGTTTACAAGCTGAAGGATTGGTTAAGAAGCATTTCGGAATAACTGATAGAAGCAGTACGATCGTTACATTTGATCATGAAGAAAATGATCAATATATTATCCGTGTCCAAGATTTAACAAATAACGATAGAAAATACCGCACACAATCTGTTAATGGCTTATATCGTGTAGACCCAAAAACTGGGAAAGTAACTAAGTATAAAAACTAGAAGGATAGCCAAGGCTATCCTTCTCTTACTACACACTTATCAACATAATAATGACCTTTGTGCCTTCATTTGGCGTACTTTTATACTCGATGGTACCGTTCATTTCATTAATGAGTCGGTTCGAGATCATACTTCCTAGCCCAGTACCTTTAGATTTTGTAGTGTAATAAGGTAGACCTATTTTCTCGAGCTGTGGAGCTGACATTCCTTTTCCATTGTCTTCGATTTCAATCACAACTTTACGATTATCATCTGTTGATTTTTTTGATACCTTAACATATCCATAGCCATCAATCGATTCAATGCCATTTTTTATTATATTAATAATACTCTGCTTAAGTCGATCTTCATCTGCTAGAACATAATGGCTTCCAGATCCATTATAAAATAATGAAACATTTTGATATGCGCCCATTGGCTTTAATAATTCAATTGAATCATTTAGCAAGTTATTTAAATTAACTCTTTTCAATTCATATTCTGTTGGCTTAGATAGTTTCAAATAATTCGTTATAATAAGGTTTGTTCGATCCAGTTCTTGAAGAATTAAAGGAGCAAATTGCTTTAATTTCTTATCAACTGAATCTTTTTCCAAAAACTGAATGAATCCTCTAACGGTTGTGATAGGATTTCTTATTTCGTGAGCAATAGAAGCAGCCATTTGACTAACTGTTGTGAGCTTATCTGAATAAGTTGCTTC
>JBEQAC010000036.1:0-20241 GCA_041640535.1 Bacillaceae bacterium | reverse complement strand
CTCACCCTTAATTAATAGATTTACCACAGAATTTGTGACACGAAGTGGACCTAGTGTGTTTGTATTGTAGAGTTTCATCATATCGTCAAAATTTAATTCTTCAAAAATATCACCTGAAGAATCCTTTAAAATAGCCGCATTATTGATTAGAATATCAAGATGCTCCGTTTCTTGACTAATTTGATTTGCAGCTTCCCGAACAGAATCTTCATCTGTCACATCTAATGATATGATTGTTAAGCTATCACCAGCAGTTTCCTTCACTTCATTAAGCTCTGGCCACTCTGGCATATAACTTCCTGCAAATACTTTATATCCTTTACTAAGCAAAACTTTTACAAGTGCTAATCCAAGTCCTCGGTCACTTCCAGTAACATATGCTGTTTTCAAAAAATTCCCCTCCATTATCTATTAGTAAGGTCCACGAATATATTCTGCTACATTCCCTTGATAGAAGTTCTTTAATTTCTCTAATTCATATTCCGTAAAAGATGGAACTTTTTCTGCCTCTAAATTTGAGAGTACTTGCTGGACTGTTTTAAAGCCAGGAATGATACAACTAATTTCTTGTTGATCTAAACACCATCTCAGAGCGGCTGTTGCCATATTATTTCGGCCTTCTTTAATCCATTCTAGTTGTTCACTGAGTTCTACACCTTTATGAAACTCTAAACCTGCAAACGTCTCCCCAACATTGAAGTGCTCACCATTTTTATTAAAGTTACGGTGGTCATCCCTTTCAAATCGAGTATCCAACGTGAATTTTCCAGTTAATAGCCCGCTAGCTAGAGGTATACGTGATAAAATACCAACCCCCTGGTTTTTCGCTAGTGGAAATAGCTGTTCAAGAGGCTTTTGTCTAAATATATTAAAAATTACTTGGAGAGCACTTACATTTGGATTCTTTAAACAAAGAAGCCCTTCCTCGACTGACTCTACACTGACTCCATAATATCTAATTTTTCCCTCTGCTTTTAATTTATCGAGAACCTCAAATACCTTTCCATCCTTTAAAATTTCGATTGGTGGACAATGAATCTGATATAAGTCGACAGCTTCACGATTTAAACGTTTTAGGCTTGCTTCAAGATATGTACGAACTTGTTCTTCTGAATAAGTTTGGGGATCATAAATATCTCCAGCTCGACAAAACTTTGTAGCAATATGGATTTTATCTTCTTTTCCTTTTGTTACCTTTGCTAATAGCTCCTCACTATGACCATTCCCATAAACATCTGCTGTATCAAAGAAATTAACACCATGATCCATAGCAGTCTCAAGAGCTTTGATAGACTCTTCGTCATTTGTACTACCCCATGATCCACCAATGGCCCATGTGCCGAAACTAATTTCACTTACGTTTAGGTCAGTATGACCTAGTTTACGATATTTCAACATGATTCCCCCTAATAGAAAGACTTTGTTGTTCGCGCTTACAAACTCTATTTTAATAGATTAATCAACTAAAGTAAAATACTAAATAATAAAGAAAGGCTGACAACATCATGTCAACCTTTCTTTCTCGATTTTACCATTTTGCACCGTATGGAAACGGACACTTTTTATAAGCAAGCTTTGCTCTAAATTCCACATAGCATCCACAATGAAGGCAAGTAAATTGCCCTGATAATGCTGGGCAGCTTTTACAGTGCTCCAGTCTATTTTCATATACATCATCACTTACAAAGTCCGTTTCTAGTTGTAGCTGCTCTTCGACTAGCTTTCTTGCTTGCTCATCGGTTTCGATAGGTGAACGAAAACATCCTTTACACTTATGTTCTACTTGCTGAATCATCATCATCATTCACTTTCTTAGTTTACAGTTAACAGTAGTACTGACATTGCTGGCAATTCAGCAGTTAATACATTGTTTTCAATTGTAAAGCTTGTAAATTCTTTTGGAGAAACAACATCTGGACGGTCGAAATCATTATGAGCGTTCATAGAGTCAGCTGTTAAAATAGTTCCCGTAACATTTCCAACCCCATTTTCTAAACCTCTTAATTCTACACTTACCGTTGAACCAGATAAATGGCTGAGATTACAAAGACTGATATTCACTTCTCCCTTTGCATTCTTAGAAGCAGATACGTGAATGCCCTCAACCTTATCATTACTATGTTGATAGCTCTCTACATTTGCACTCACGGACAAGCATGCTGCATCTTGGTGAACCTTATACATATTAAACACATGGTAAGTTGGTGTAAGAATCATCTTTTCACCTTCTGTTAGGATCATGGCTTGTAACACGTTGATCGTTTGCGCGATATTTGCCATTTGAACACGATCACAGTGGTTATTAAAGATATTTAAATTGATCCCTGCAACTAACGCATCTCGAATCGTATTTTGTTGGTATAAGAAACCAGGATTTGTACCTGGCTCTACATCATACCATGTACCCCACTCATCGACAATCATGCCTACACGTTTTTCAGGATCATATTTATCCATAATTGTTCCATGCTTTGTTACAAGTTCATCCATATGAAGAGCTTTCTTCATCGTGACAAACCATTCGTCTTTTGTAAAATCCGTTGCAGAACCTTTTTTAGCCCATTCACCCGGAACTGTATAATAATGAAGGCTTAGTCCATCCATCATTCTACCTGCTTCACGCATAAGGACTTCTGTCCAATTATAATCACTAACATTCGCACCACCAGCAATTTTATAGATTCGGTTATCTCCATAATTGCGTACATAAGTTTGGTAGCGACGATAAAGGTCTGCGTAATATTCTGGTCGCATATTACCACCACAACCCCAGTTCTCATTCCCGACACCAAAATATTTTAATTTCCATGGCTCTTCTCTTCCATTTTCTGCACGCCAATTTGCCATCGGTGATTCACCATTAAAAGTCATGTATTCAACCCATTCAGACATTTCCTGAACAGTACCACTTCCTACATTCCCACAAATATATGGTTCTGCTCCGAGTAATTCACAAAGAAGCATAAATTCATGTGTACCAAAATGATTGTTTTCTACCACACCGCCCCAGTGAGTATTCACCATTCTTTTACGATTTTCACGAGGACCTACGCCATCTTTCCAGTGATACTCATCTGCAAAGCAGCCACCTGGCCAGCGTAGAACTGGAACTTGGACTTCTTTTAACGCTTCGAGTACATCATTACGAATTCCTTTTGTATTTGGAATTGGAGAATCTTCTCCAACCCAAATTCCTTCATATATACAACGACCTAGATGTTCAGCAAAGTGCCCATATATATTTTTATTAATTTTGCCTTTTTCAATATCTGCATTAACAATAACGGTATTTTTACTCAAAATAACACACCTCATTTTTTATTTTTCACTAAGAATCTCTATTACGTTTTTTACTCACCAGCAATACCTGATCTTTCAACACTTTCTACAAAAGAGCGCTGAACAAAAAGATATAATATGAAAATAGGTAAAATAGTTAAGATTACTCCAGCCATAATCTGGTTAAGTAGGGTTGGTGCCATACCAATGGAATCCCTTGCTGTAACCATTTGTGCTGCTTGGTTAACACCTTGCGCATTTGCATTACCATTAAATGCTTCTAAATTTTGTGAAAGGTTAAAAAACTCTGGTAACAACAAATACATATTCGGTTGGAACACATCATTCCAATTCCATACAACTGAAAATAAGAACACGACAATCATCGCTGGTTTGGCAAGAGGGAACATAATGGTCCAATACGTTCGAAATGGACCTGCACCATCAATTCTCGCCGCTTCTTC
This sequence comes from Bacillaceae bacterium, assembly GCA_041640535.1. GTDB lineage: Bacteria > Bacillota > Bacilli > Bacillales > Bacillaceae_L > Litchfieldia. The sequence goes on along the minus strand of JBEQAC010000036.1, from coordinate 16,498 downwards.
AAGTACATTAGGCAAGCCTCGATAGAATTGCATAAAGATGAGGACAAACAATGCTCCTTTTAACCCAAATCCAAAAATTGAAGGCATAATGAATGGATAAAGAGTATTGATCCAGCCTAGGTCACTAAAGAAAATATATAATGGGACAACAATGGTCTGTGGTGGCACTAGGAAGGTAAAAATAACAAGTGCTAACCATAGAGATTTTCCTGGAAACTTATACCTTGCAAATCCATAGCCGATAAATGAACAACTAATAATTTGCAAAATTGCGCTTCCGAATGCAATCCACACACTGTTGATCAAGCCATTCCAATAGTTAATGGATTTAAAAGCTACTGCATAATTTTCAAGCGTAAATAGCTTCGGTAACCACTGTACTGTAGCATCTGCGACATCTTGTGGTCTCATTAACGATTGTGAGATCATATATAGCAAAGGATACACAAACACAAATGACAAACTTAGCAAGAGTGTGTAATAAAACGTACTTCCAGCAATCTGTTTAAATTTTCGAATATAGACAGTTTGTGTATGTTGATCTTTTGATTTTTCAACAATTTGTTGAACTGTGCGTCGGATAGGTAGTTCCATGTTTTCACTCCTTTCTACACTTCCATTCTCTTACGAAATACTAGAAATACGAATCCTAGTATGAAAAAGATAAAGATAAAATATAGCCAACCAATTGCTGAACCATAGGCATAATCATTTCGCACAAAGACTACATTCAGTAAATGGTTCATAACTGCATTATCAGGTTTAGTAAATGAATTTACGATACTATACAATAAGTTAACAAAGATGATTGGCATTAACATTGGGAACGTTATTTTCCAAAAGATCTCCCATTGTGTGGCACCATCAATTTTCGCTGCTTCATATAATGAAACTGAAATGGTTTGTAAACCTGCAAGGAAAATTAAAATTTGCACACCTGAATCCCACATGACAAGAGTTAATGCATCTGCGTATTCAAGCAACGGATTTAAGATATTACTAGGTATAATACTGTTAAGCTTTTGATATAAATCAAATTGATAGAAAATTGGTAGCTTAGCAGCTCCTTGTTCAAGTAACTTTCGAAGAGCTGCACCTGAAGCAATAATTACTGGTAAGAAGAATACTCCTCTAAAAAACGTTCTACCAACTGCGTTTCTATTCAATAGAATCGCACTAAACATGGCAAATATTAAGATAAGAGGAACTTGAGTAACCATATTTGTCATCGTATCCACTAACAATGGGAAAAAATCCACATCAGTTGTGAAAGCTTCACGATAATTATTGAGACCTACAAAAGTAGCTTGTAATCCTTCTCTTGTAGGCTTTAACTCATTTAGGGAGTAATAGAATGATCGTCCTAATGGTACAGCCATAAAAAGGAAAAAACCAATAATCCATAGAGAAACAAAAGAATATCCTTCTAAAATATGTCTAGCCCTCATCGATAGTTTCATTCTTAATTTCTCCCCCCTTCGATGACTGTATAGTCGTAAGCTTGAACTGAAACACCACTAACATTTATAGCTTCATTCCCGTAGTTAATGATTATTTCTACTCCATTACCATAAGTGACTTTTACTAATTTATCAGTTAGTTGTTCATGTCCCACAATCGGTTGATCATAGGTTTTTTGGTGAATCTCCGCTAATCTTTTATATTCATCAACAGATTTTCCGAACCAATAGCTAAATTCTGAACTAAAAAGACGATCCTCCATTGTTCTGCGCATTTTGCTGGTTGGCTCAAATGTTAATTCATAATTTGGATAAGTTCCATATTCTATGCTGCGTAAAAACTCCACTTTATCATCATTACGTAGATTAGCTGGCGCAGCAGTATAAGGGATTAACCCATGTAGAGCAATTTGATAGAATGGGACGGTTTGATCTAAATAAACAAAATGACTTGAATCTACTGGAATATTGTTTATTTGATCTACATTTGCAAGAGTATAAGCAAATCCATAATCAACCGTTGTTCTACCAACATTTTCTCGATACGAATTTAACGCATTTACCCAAACTTCAATCGTGTCCTTACGACTTGATAAGTGATTTGGATCTTGGTCGGAATACAAAAGATTCCCCATATAGCTGAAGTGTATTCCTGAGATTCCTAAGTCTTTAAATTTGTTTATATCTCCAACGATATGTTTTTGATATACCTTTTCCGGCTTCATTAGATAGAATACCTGATTAGGATTGCTAAACCTGCTAGAAATAAAGTAGTTAGGACTATCCATTACTTCACGATCAATTCCTCTAACCACATCTGTACGTTTTTTCAAAGCTTTACTTTTATTAAATGGACGAACATAATTTGTCTCTAAGTGTAGAGAAATTCCTTTGCTATCCGCATAGTCGGACAAACGTTGCAGTTCTTTATTGCCACCTAGTTGTCTTGCTGCAGGAAAATGATTAGGTTGATTTCCATATAATCCGTTCTTCGACCATCCTTTTAATGTAAGATTTAGATGGTCCACACCTTCTTCAAGATATGAGTCAATAATCGTACGAACTTGCTCGAAGGTTGTCATTTCAATAAATGTAGAACCAATAATGTCTTCTCGTAAAATACCTCCTAATAAACTAACGTTCATTGTAAGGTCTTCAGGAACAACTGGTTTAACCCCAACTTCATTGATTAAATAGTTGCGATAGGTATTTGCCATCCCTACATAGTTCGCATCTTGATCATCTAAAAGGATATACCTTACTTTACGGTCTCCTTCAATTCGATTTCCTTGAAATAATGGAATTCTACCAGAAGAACCAATAAACATGACATCTTGCTTTCTAAACATGAATTCAACACCAGAACGATAGATTGGAATACCGCGAATACCCGAAGGTGTAGCATTGATGTTTGCGTCTTCCTCACCTTTCGTTACAATTCCCAAGAATCCGATGTTATTTCGATAATTCCCAAAAACAGGTAGTGCAATATTTTCTTTAGGAGGAGCAGATCGTGTCCATCCTTGGTCTAATACCTCACCTAGTTCTGATGCAAAAGTATGATCAGGTCCATAAATAGGTTGGGAATAGCCACTATAATAAAGTGGGTGGTCCTCTCTAAAGACCATTAACGCGCCCGAACCATCTGGAACAAACAATGCACCCTCATCTGTTTTTTTCGCTGCATTAAAAAATGGTAATACCTCTAAACTTAAAAGTCTTACAGTGCCTTCTTCCTTTAACGAATCATATGGAAGAGTTACCTCAAACCCATCATCAAGCAAGCGATACTCAAGATCAAAGGAAACATTCAATTCCTTAACATCAAATTTAACCTGTACACCTTGGTCGATTGACTCAATGGCAACAGCATTTTGTGGGTCTTTCAATGTATAGGTTTGAGAAATACTGGCTCCATCGGTATATTTAATATGAATAGGAGAGTCCATAAAGGATTTATTATTAGGTAAAATCGATTGTTTATCGACTTGAGGTGTACCTAACCACTCCTTATCCGTTTTTTTGTTTATAATACGGAGGTTTCCATTCGCTTCATCTAGATAAAGCTCAAATGTATGATTTTCTGTTACCTTTTTTGTAGCAGTAATAGGGTATAAATCAGGTTCACCTACTGTGTCTTGCTCAGTTGTATTGTTTATTGTAGTCGTATCATTCGTTTCCTCTGTCGTGTTATCTACATTCTCAGTTTCAATGACTTCAGTATCCTCTTCATCTGCCTTTTCTGCAGCACCACCGTTCGGCAAGAAACTTGAAAGAACGAGGACCATAATCAGGAATAATAGAATGCTTTTGCTACGTTTTTTGATCACTTTCCCCACCTCCTATAACCTGAATCTTACCTCTTTAAATAAATCTAAGATAAAATTAATAAACTGATTTATTAACCCAAATAATAGAATTCCAACAAACCATATTATCGCCATTCCTATTAGGGTAATGACTGTGATCCAAAGCATCTTTCCTACCTCAAAATCATGAACAACCTTAATTTTAAGAAGAAGAAGCCATCCTACCCATATCAATACAAAATTTGATAGAACGATATAAAAGGATTGTTCACTAAGAGCCAAAATATTGGTAAGCAAGGTTATTGGAATAATGAATAAGATGTAAGGGACTAAACAAAAAGCACTTCCTACAAAAATTTCTTTGAATTCTCCCTCTCCATCTAAGATTGTACTTACTCCCCAATTTGATATACTCCAAGTAATCCATGGGACGAAAATCCAAATAAATTCATGAAAATAAGAAATTTGATACGGTTCCCTTGTTTCAAAGTGATAGCCTACTAGAACGAGAGAAGCCATTCTTGCTAAGTAAGCCAAAATAATTAAGATAAATCCTTGCGACCACTTGAGCTGTCCGGGAGTTTGAATATCATAAAAGAAATCGAAAGGATGGGCTAGAACTTTCCGCATCATGTGTATTGTATTCATTATAATTCTCCCTTCCCTTCGACTGATGATTTTCTAAATTGTAGACGCTTATTTTGTTTCAACCATTTTCGTATAATTGGGAAAATAAACTTTATAAAGATAAACAGGAAAATAATCCCACCAAAAATCCAACTAAAGTTATCTCTTGTAAATTGAACTCGATACTCTCTAAATGCCTGCGAATAATCGGCTCTTGAATTTGCCACTTTAAAATAGTCCATGGCTTCTCTATACTGCTCATTTTTATATAAAGCCTTTCCTATTGCTAAATAGGCAATGTCATAGTTTCCATTTATTCTAATCACTTGTTCCCATATGCTTTTTGCTTCCTCATACTTTCCATCTACATAAAGACGAGATGCTTCGTGTACCAAGTCTGCAAATGGTGTTGTTCGAAACAAATCAATTCGATTACGTCCCTTATCAACAACATAAATGATTCCTTGGGAATTAACATCAATACTTACTGGAGTTGTAAATACCCCATTCTGATCCCCATTCCCTCCAAAGATAAACAATAAATTTCCTAGTTTGTCATACTGATAGATTTTACTCGTTTGTAAATTTAAAACGGTGATTAACCCATTCTCATCTACTGTTAAATCAACAAACGCAGAAACATCAATGTAAGCCCCATAATTTCGGATATCTCCATACTGTTTGACACCCTGATTCAATGTATCAACACCTACTGGAGATAACCGTTTTATTTGATTATCATCAGTTCCTAATGTGGTCGTATAAATAAATCCATCACGATCCTGTGTTAAGTTTGAAAAGGCCAACGGTTTTACAGATGCGAGCTTTGCTTTTTGCTCATCAGTCGCAATTAACTTTGTAAATAATCGCTTCCAGCTAAAACCAACTTCGTTTGCTCCATAAAAACCTTTGAACTCTCCATTTGGATCAATTTGCATTAATCCTTGAGTATTCCCTTCACTCACCACATACAGATAATTACGTTTATCAACGACTAGCTTTGAAGGAGAATAAGAAAACTTTGCTCCTAAAAGTGGACTATTAGGGGCAGCAAGTTCTTTAATAACTTCACCTTTTTTATCAAACTGTACAATTCTTTGATTTTTTGTATCTGCAACATAAACCAATTCATCTTCAGTTACGTATACACCTTTTGGACCATTTAATTTTCCTGGCCCCTCACTGTCCCCATAAACGGTTACAACATTTCCGTTTTTATCCATCATGATGACCCGATTATTCCCAGAATCGACCAAATAAATAGAATCATCATCTGCAATGAAAATATCCTCTGGATCAACAAACGGCCCTGTTGGCAAAAATGCCCCATCAATCGAACGATCATATTGATACCCTATGATTGAACGAACATCTCGTCTTTCAGTATTCCATATATAACCTTCATAGGGGGTTTTTGCCATTGTTTCAATAGGGATGGTTACGACCATGATTACTATAGATAAAATAATAAGAATCCCTCTAAATCGAGTTTGTATCACTTCATATCCCCCCTACTCTTTTAGTCCCGAGTGGGCCATTGTTTGTAGAACCATTCTTTGTGTAATAACAAACACGATAAGTGTTGGGACAATCATTAAAAAACTAGCCGCAGCAAACGTACCTACACGTGCTACAACACCTGCACCACCACTAATGGATTGAATCGCTAAAGGGAGAGATTTTAATTCTTCCTTCGTTGTATACATCATGGATGGATAAGGATCATTCCATGCTTGTACAAAGCTAAATAATGCAAATGTTGCGATTGCTGGCTTTAAAAGTGGCATAATAATGATCCACAATATTTTCCATTCGGAAGCTCCGTCCAATCTGGCAGATTCAATTAAAGAATCTGGGATTTGCTTAAGAAACTGAATCATCAAAAAGATCCCAATTGGCGCTGCTAAATACGGAAGTATCATCGCAAAATAAGTATTCATAAGCCCACTTTTACTAATAATTAAGTATTGAGGTATTTGTAATACCATTGGTGAAAACATAAGCGCTGTAACAATCATACTGAATATGGTTTTCTTAAATGGCATTTCATGTTTTGCTAGTGGATATGATGCCATTGCCGAAACAATGACTCCCATAACAACAATACCTGTCGTAACAAGTGCACTGTTAAAGATATATCGAGAAAATGGCACAAATGTAGTACCAGTAATTAATAATAAATCTCGAAAGTTAATCAATGTCGGATTGATTGGGAAAAAACGTGGTGGAAATAAAAACAATTCGCTGATCGGCTTGACTGCTGTTGACGCCATATAAACTAATGGAGCAAGCATTAACAATCCGAACCCTGTTAAAGTGGTATAAAGGAATATACCACCCCAATCAACTCTTCTCCCGGTGACTCCACGGTCCATGACTAGTCCCTCCCCAACACTCTAAATATAAGACGATTTAATCCAAGCATCATACAAAAAAGAACAACGGCTATTGCTGAAGCATATCCCATTTCAAATCGGATAAACGCATAATCAAAGAGATGGGCTAATATCGTGTGACCTGCATATAATGGACTCGGCATCCCAACAAGTTGTATACTCACATCAAAAACCTGTAGGGAAAAGACAACCTGCATAACGGCACCAAACAATAATTGCGGTTTTACTGAAGGCAAAGTAATATAAATTAATTCCTGCCATCTATATTTAATCCCATCCATAACTCCTGCTTCATATAGAACCTTTGGCACATTCTGTAATCCTGCTAAGAAGGCTAAGAATCCAATTCCCATACTCATCCATAACGAAACGATGATGATAACAGGAACGATTGAATCCACGTTTTGAAGAAAAAGATATGGTTCCTTTAATATTCCTAATTTTATTAAGTGATGATTAAATAGCCCTTTACGATCCCCGGCAAATAGATATAACCAAACCACTGACATTGCTACCGCACTCGTAATCGAGGGAGTATAAAAACATAATGTATAGAAAAATCTATATTTTTGCGGAATTTGACTAATTAGCCATGCCAAAAGGAATGCTAGAATATATCCAACTGGACCTGTAATAAGTGCAAACTTTAATGTAATACCAACTGCTTTTAAAAAGATGTCATCATCAACAAATAATAATCTATAGTTAGATAATCCAACAAAACGAGGGGCTTCTAAAATATTATAGTAACTAAAACTTAAAGCTATGGACGTTAGTATTGGAATGATGGTAAAAAATGTGAATAAAAGTAAAAACGGAGCAAGTAAAAAATATGATACTTTATGCCGTTTTACGTCCGCCCATAGCTTTGCCCATTTCCCCAAGGTGGGGTGTACCGACGGATCCGTCCCAATCGGTACATTTTTCGTTGTCCCTGTTGTAGCTGTATTCGTCTCCATTTGGGCAACGCCTCCTTATTACTTATTCATCATTGCTGGATTTGTCCAATCCAAATTCTTCTCGTTTTTTACGTAATTCTTTATTAATCTCTCTTACACCTTCTTCAACTGCTTCACGAGGTAATTTTCCATTCAATACAATTTCATTCCACATGTTCGCAATATGACGCGTTGTATAATAACCTCCAAGAACAACCTCACGTTCTCTGAACCATTCCCATTGTTCTAAAATAGAATTAAGGTCATTTTCATCCCATGGAAGACGGGTAAGTGCTTCAACATTAGCCGTATTCCATCTTGCTTCAACTCCTAATAAAGCCTCAAGTTCAGATCCGAATCGTTCCTGTGCATCTGCACCAGTCCACCACTTAAGGAATTCCCAAGCTTCATCTTTCATTTCAGAATCTTTAAAAATAATTCCTGTTTGTGCTAAACCACCAGTAGAGCGGTTGATTTTTCCATCATCCTGTCTAAGACCTGGCATAGGCTTCATTTCCCACCAACCAGTAAGCTCTGGTGCTGCAGTAGAAAGCAAGATATACGTAAAGTAATCTGCTACTCCGATTGGCATTTCTCCAGACCTAAAGCGGTTATAGAAATCAGCTTGTTTTTCAATTTTGTAGTTTGTAAATAATTCTGTCCACATCTTCATCGCCTGTAAGGCTTCTGGTGAATCTAACGCAGAAGTAATGCCATCTTCGTTATATAATTGACCACCATGCTGGAACAGGAAAGGAGAAAACTCACTTATTGCTAACTGTGTATTATTAATTGCGTGTGGATAGTAAAAGTCCATCCCATTTTGCTGAAGGAGAGGAATTAAATCCATGACCTCCTGCCATGTTTCTGGAATTTCCTCGTCACTTACACCCAATTCTTCCATAATATCTTTACGATAAAAAAGCATGTAAAAGTTTTGATTCTCAGGCAATGCAAAATTCCCATCATTATACTTGTAAGGAATAAGAGCACCTGGTCTAAATCGTTCTGCAACCTGATCATAATCTGGGAACTCACTTAAATTAACTAGTGCGTTACGAACAGCAAAGTCAATTGGCATTTCTCCTTCTACTCCTAAAGCTACATCCGGAGCAAGACCAGATGTATTCGCGAGTAATAACACTTGCATTTGCTGTGCTGGAATAACGTTGACATTCACTTTTATTCCTGTTTCAGTTGTAAAATCCTCGTCAATCATTTGTTTGATAATTTGTACCCAATCTCTTCCCCTTGAAATCCAAACATCAAGTACCTGTTCGTCAGCATATACGTTTCCAACCCCACTATAATCCTTTGTAAATGAAGTCATTAAATCATATACACTTGTTTTAGCCCTTACATACCAAGGTGCCTCCGCTTGCGGCCATGATTGGTCAGTAGCTTGAATTAATATATAATCAAGTAGTAAACTCTGAGAGCTTAACCCATTAACCCAAAGCCCAAGTGAAGATTGTAGATTATTCATACTTTCTAATCTCGCCGGAATGGTTGAAGGATCGTCTGCCATACTTAATAATGTGTCACGAACTTCGTATAACGTACTGACTTCAGAACTGCCTTGTGTGACTCCAAGCTCATATAATGCTTGAATAACATCATTGATATCAACGGCCATTAAATGAAGTCGAGGTACGATATTAGTAATGTTTTTTTCAAGTTCCCAGTCCGCATTAGGGTCTGGATTCGTTCCGGTCACTCGAATAACTTCACGGCTCAATAATGAGATTTTATGACTTGTCGTTCGAATTGCCTCAAGAATTTCTCCTAACGCTCCAACTTGAACCTCCATACGAATCGTATGTTTCCCTTCTTCAAAATAAAATAAAAACTCTTCGTCTTCTCCTAATTTCTTGATTTGGAAATTAGGTTTATATGGATAAAGAACTTCATTTAATTCTTTAAATGGCAATTTACCATCAATCGTAATCTTCCTCTGTGTTGGAATTCCGTTAATAAACCATTGTCCAAATCTCATCCCAATGTTGTATAGGCCACTTTCAGGTACTTCAAATTCCCATTCTGCCCACTGTTCTCCATTTCTCCAGCCAAAACCACCAAATGTGTTTAAAATAATGGCATCTGGATCAAACGGTTCTGTAATTGGCTCACGATCCTCCACTCGTTTCAAGGTTGGATCTGACCTTAAAAGTGCATGTTCCGCTTGAATTTTTATTTGGTGTCCTTTTACTTCCTTATATCCTTTTTCTTTATAAGAAGTCAGAACATCTTCATAGGAAGGAATTTGAATAGGAGAAAAGATACGAACCTCACCAATAGCAGCTGGCTCACGAACGTTATTTATTCGTAGAGTATGATTACCTTTCGTTAAATAAAAACGTAATGGTTCAGAAACTTTTGCTTCAGAATCACGTAGTTCTTTATATTGCCAACCGAATACTTCCTCCCTGCTAGGATTAAATTCATTGCCTTGATTATCAAACCAGGGCTCTCCTTTTTCTTTCCACATTCTCTGGAAAGTCAGCTTCTTTGCTTGAAAGAAGGGAAATTCTCCATCTATTTGTAAGCTCCTTACAACAGCTGCACGCTTTCCTTCAAGAGCATAGTAGCTCATTCCAATTTGATAATATCCATCCTGAGGGACATCAAAATTGTATTCTACCCATCCATCTTGACTTACTAAGGCAATCACATCACCTGTTCTATCTCCAAGGTTGGTTTTGGTTTCAATACCTTTTTCACTGATTGAGGAATATTCGATAGAAGGAATTGAGAGTTCAAAACCATCTGTATCCTTTGCACCAGACCCATTATGAGTGGCAGCATATTCAAAGTATGACGGCTCTAACTTACTCTTGATATCCTCATTAATTAACATAGACTCATGTAATACATCCCCATAATGAGGAATATTTGCCATAACGGTATCATCGAAGCCCCTTGAGTGATTCCATATGATTGTAGACGATATGAGGACAACGACGACTGTAATACTTACTAGATACTTCCGGAGCAATCGAACCACGAAAGTCTCCCCCTGTCTATAACTTATTAAAGAGGCTGCCATAAGTTCATGGCACACCGCCATACTCTATATTTTGAGCAAAGTCAAGATATAGGTGGAGTATGTGGCATTACTATTGTGACAGCCTCCGAGCTTACTAAAAAATTATTGAATTCCTAACTCACTTTTGATTTTATTAATGTCAGCACCAAGCTGTTTTTCAACGTTATCTTCAATTTGTTGCAACGTTGTTTTTGAATCAATATTATTATCGATTGCTTCGGCTACAGCTTCGATATAAATCGGCCAAGATGCACCATCAAGAGGTGTCATGCGACGAACAGGAATATTATCGTCAATTGAATCATAAAGTGCATAGTCTAACTGACCACCTAAGTATTCATTTGTATGCTCGATATACCACGGTAACTCTGTGATATGTTTCCAAGCTGGTTGAATTGAATCTTCCACCCAGATTTTCCAAGCATCTTCTGAAAGGTTCATCCACTCTACAAATGCCCAAGCAGCTTCTTTGTTTTGTGATTGTGATGGAATAACAAATGTAGATCCACCTAAACCTACATTAAGGCCTAATGGTAATGTTGTTGCTCTCCATTTCCCTGCTTGTTCTGGGAAAATGTTCTTAAGTTCACGTGCTGCCCAGTTCCCTACAGGGAATGAAGCAACTTTTCCTTGGCTTACTAATTGCTTCCCTTCATCACTAAACAGAACTGACATTTGTGGTGCCCATCCTAATTGATTTCCACGTTTAACAAAATCTAATAGTTCCGCCATTTTTTCATCATTTCTTACCCAATTCATTTCACTATCATAATATCCAATTGCATCACCATATTGGATTGCCGGGGAATCTCTCCACTCAAACATGAATTTTCCATTAGCAGCTAATGTTTGTGCTGCCATTAAAACGTTTTCAGGTTCTCGTAAGAAAATACCTAACTCCTCTGGATCACTAGGTAATCCCATTTCTTCATAGATATCTGCTCGATAGAACCATACACCAGGAGTTACATCCCATGGCATTCCCAATAACTGCTTGCCATCAACTGATTTCCAACGCTCCCAACTATAATCAGAAACATACTCTTGGTAACGACCTGCATCATATGGTGGCTGTAAAAGGTCTTCAAGAAGATCTCCTACCATATATCTTGGAAATTGCCCTTGCTCAACAAGTGCAACGTCCGGTGCACCATTTCCTGCTGCAAGAGTCGTTTGTAGATTATCATGCATCGCTCCAAATTCTAAACTGACTGGTTTAATATTAATATTCGGATAATCCTTATTAAACGCTTCGATAATTTTAGTATTTAACTCTTCTCCAGTAAAAGTCCAATACGTTACTTCACCAGTAAGAGATGAATCAAATGTTACACCTTCACTCTCTTCTTCACTTGATCCTTCGGATTCAGTTCCACCATTCGTATTTGTTGAGGGTTGTTCTCCTGATGTGTCAGTAGGTAGGTTTCCGCCACTTGAACATCCAGCAATCACAAACAAAGCAACGAACACTAAAATAAAAAGACTTTTAAACTTTTTCAACTCTTTTCCCCCTTTTAAGATTAATATAATTATAAAATAGTAGAAAGACGTCTTAGCATTCCCTGATCCTTCACCCCCTTATCTTTTACCAAAAATCGAAGAGAGATTTTTATACAAATGGTAAATATTAACAACTATTAAATTTAGTAATAACACCAATTTTCTGTATTGCTTTTACAATTACGATAAAGCGTTTACATTTTAGGTGTATAGACAAAACAATTGAAAACATTTAGAATATTATAAACAAGACCTTCCGACAACTTTTTGTTAAGTTCCAAAATCTGATTTATTTTATGTATTATACTAAGTTATTCGATTTAATCAATTTATTAATCATTCATTTATACATTAATAATAATCGTATCAAAAAGACAAGTCAATTAGTTTTTTTTGTAATTTTATGAACTTTATAATTAATTAATTAACATAGCGTAGTTTTAAATCCTTCCCCTAGCAAAACCCCTAATAACATGACAAAAATGGTCAGATATAGAAAGTAAATTATAAATTCTTACATGCTATTCATAATATTTTCGACAAGAATCCTCCATTCCCTCCTGTTAAATGTTTCCAAAGAATTAAAACTCTACTAAAATTCTATTACATCCCCAACTAAATGTAAACACTTACATTTATAGCATTAATAAAAACCTTATGTATTATGAGAGTTAATTAATTTACTAATTGAAAAACAATATAGTTAATTATATAATAAAAATATGAATTGAGTGCTTTGTTGTCAATGAAACCTCTCTCGAATTCAAACTCTTCATAATTTGTTTTCTTTGTTTATTGCTAATAAAAGTGTATATTAAATAAAGTATGATTTATTATTTTATTAATTATTGTGGAGGTTACCGTGAATATCGATATCTCAAACGAACATCTACCAGTTTATGAAGCACTTGCAAGTGCTGTACGTTTAAAAATTATTCAATTCCTTGCAGATCGTCCAATGAATATAAGGGAGTTAGCTGAAGCAACTGAATTAAGCAGTGCAATTATGACCATGCACGTAAAAAAGTTGGAGAAAGCTGGTATTATTCGGACAGATATGGTCCCAGGTAAAGCTGGTGTTCAGAAATTATGTGTACTTGATGTAGAAAAAATAGAAATTGCATTTCCAGCAAGTTTAAACCAAATAAAAGAATTTCATCAAATCGATGTATCTGTTGGCCATTATACTGATTTTGATATCGAGCCAACATGTGGCTTGGCGACACGCGAAAAAATCATAGGTGAATTTGATGAACCACGATATTTCCTTGATCATGACAGAGTAAATGCAAATATCCTATGGTTTGGTCAAGGCTATGTAGAATATAAAATACCAAACTTTTTACTTTCTAGTAATATTCCAGAAGAGCTAGAAATTTCTATGGAGCTATCATCTGAAGCCCCAGATTCAAATAGTAATTGGCCTTCCGATATTTCCTTCTATTTAAATGATGTATTATTGGGTAAATGGACAAGTCCAGGAGACTTTGCTGATAATAAAGGGAAATACACACCCTCTTGGTGGCCGAGAAATATAAATCAATATGGTTTATTAAAATTCCTTCGTATCACCTCAAGTGGAACATATATGGATGGAAAAAAAATATCAAACGTAACAATCGAGGAGATTGGAATACGAGAAAAGCAATGGACTTTTAGAGTGGCTGTGAATAAAGAAGAGGAACATGTTGGTGGTGCAACAATCTTTGGTTCTGGATTTGGCAACTATAACCAAGACATCATCTTCCGTTTGTACTATTCTAAAGGAAAAAAAGAGTCATAAAACAAACCCGATTAATCCCTCTAAGAAAGGAGTTAATCGGGTTGTTTATTCTTTAAACGAAAGTTTTATTTACGAAACTCTACTAATTGTTCGTTTAGTCCTTTTGTTTGGGAATAGATTGTTTTATAAATCGTAAATAACTTATTATATTTCTCTACATTTTCTTGGATTGGTTCAAAGATTTCGGATGGATGGATAAATGCATCTGCACATTCTTGTAATGAAGAATACCAACCACTTCCGTAAGCAGCTAAGATTGCTGCTCCCATACCAGGTCCTTGTTCACTTGATAGTTTTACGATTGTTGCATTAAATAAGTCTGCTTGGATTTGAAGCCAAGTTTTATTTTTCGCTCCTCCACCAATAGAAATTATAGTATCAATTGTTTTACCGTTTTCTCTAAATATTTCAATTGATTCATTAAGAGAGAAAGTAATTCCTTCAATTACAGCTCTAACAAAATCCTTTCTAGTATGAGATGCATCCATTCCAATAAAGCTTCCGCGAATGACTGAATCTGCATGTGGAGTTCTTTCTCCAACTAGGTATGGAGTAAATAATAACCCATTTGAACCAACTGGAACCGTTTCGATCCCCTCAACAAATGTTTCAAATGCTTCGCCTTCTGCGAACACATCTTTAAACCAGCTCAAGCTATACCCTGCTGCTAGTGTCACACCCATTGTGTAAAAGGCATCTTCCTGACTATGGTTAAAATAATGAACCTTTCCTTCAAAATCAAGGTCTTTTTGAGATTCATATGATAAAATAACTCCTGAAGTACCAATACTAGCTAAAGTTTTACCCTCTGATAAAATCCCTGAACCAACTGCACCACAAGCATTATCAGCACCACCAGCAAATACCTTTGTTGATTCTGATAGTCCAGTAGCAGCAGCATAATCTGAAGTAATTGTACCAACACTGTCAAATGACTCAACTAGCGGTGGACATAATTCTAGAGGAACTCCTACTAAACGGCAAACTTCATCACTCCACCTTTTTTCAGCTACATTTAATAGCAATGTCCCAGCTGCATCGGAATACTCACTATGTAGCTTTCCAGTTAAGCGATACCGTAAATAATCCTTTGGAAGTAAGAAAACTGAGCTTTCAGCAAATACTTCTGGCTCATGCTCTTTAACCCATAAAATTTTTGGTAAAGTAAAACCTTCAAGTGCAGGATTTTTTGTAATTTCAAGTAACTTCTCTTTGCCTACCAACTCGTAAATATCCTGACATTGCTTTGTTGTTCTTGTATCATTCCATAGAATGGCATTGCGAAGCACTTCATTATTTTTATTTAAAAGGACAAGACCGTGCATTTGACCCGAGAAACTAATCCCTTCAATATCTACTACATTTCCATCGAATTCACGAACAATCTCGGCTAACGCTTCTGTTGTTTTTTCTACCCATTCCTCAGGGTTTTGTTCACTATAGCCAGATTTTTCTTGGATGAGTGGATATGATTTTGATGTTTCTTGAACCACATCCCCTTGTTGGTTTACTAATAAAACCTTGACAGCACTTGTACCTAAGTCAACACCTAATACATATTTCATCATTTTCACTCCTTATTCAAAGAAAAGGATGTGCCACTGACACATCCTTTCAAATTGTTATTAAACAGTTACACCAGCAGATACATTTAAGATATAACGGTTAATTGTCGCTTTTAATAGCTCTTGACGACCTGATTTATTTTGAATCTCTGGTAAGTCTAATGCATATGCTTCAAGCTTGTGAAGATCTGTTTTACCTTCAACGATATCTAAACCAATACCATGAGTGTAGCTGCTATAACGATCAGCAACAAAGTTGTCTAATACTTTATCATCGATTAGTTTTTGAGCTACCTTAAATCCGATTGCAAATGCATCCATACCAGCGATGTGTGCATGGAATAGGTCATCAGTATCAAATGATCCACGGCGAACCTTCGCATCGAAGTTTAATCCACCTTTACCAAGACCACCGTTTTTGATGATTTCATACATTGCTAGAGTTGTAGTATATAAATCTGTTGGGAATTCATCAGTATCCCATCCAAGTAATGTATCACCTTGGTTCGCATCTACTGATCCAAGCATACCATTGATACGAGCTGTACGTAATTCATGCTCAAATGTATGTCCAGCTAGTGTAGCATGGTTTGCTTCGATGTTGAATGCAAAGTGATCAGTAAGATCATATTTTTGTAAGAATGCTAAACCAGTAGCTACATCAAAATCGTATTGGTGTGTTGATGGCTCTTTTGGTTTTGGCTCAATTAAGAATGGTGCATCAAAGCCGATTTCCTTCGCATAATCAACAGCTAAGTGGAAGAAACGTGCTAAGTTATCAAGCTCAAGACCCATATCAGTATTTAATAGAGTTTCGTAACCTTCACGTCCACCCCAGAATACATAGTTTTCAGCACCAAGTTCTTTACCAACT